>NZ_JBHWXB010000022.1:0-75154 GCF_042729855.1 Rhodococcus sp. NPDC060090
ACGACGGAGCCTTGGAACAGCCATGCTTCGACGTCGGGGTTGCGGGGGTGGGTGGTCAGTGTCGGGGCGTGGTCCATGAGGCTCTTCGGGAAGTGTTTTTCGAAGATGTCGCGGGGTTCCACTACGTGGTCGTCGATGCTGACCATCACCATGTCGTCGATGTTCATTGAGATCCTCTCGTGCGCTTGCGAGACGAGGCGTCCCGGTAGCGCGGGGCCGGGCGGAATTCGGGCGGTGCTGAGAACTTCGATGGGATGCGTTCGGCGGGTCCTGGAGTCGCGCCACGGATGCGGACTATTGGTCCACTCGATCGACGAGTGGACCGAACATGGTGCGCTACCGAGTGTGGCGAGAATCTCCTTTCTCTATTACGAGAATACTAATCTCGTCAAGGCCCCTCTGCAAGATCGGACGTACTCGTCGCGGCCGTCGGTCCGGCTGGGAATGTCGTCGCGCGGCATCAAGTACGACCGGCGGAGAAAAGACAAGTGTTCTTGACATTGGATGTCAAGGATGCTTGTCTTTTCGGTGTGACGGGTACGCCGAGGGAAAACCGGGTCCGTGAGTTTCGCAAGAAGTCGCGGATCACGCAGGCCGAGCTCGGCGCGCAGGTGGGAGTCAGTCGACAGAGCATCGTGTCGACGGAGAAGGGCGACTACGCGCCCAGCGTCTACCTCGCATTACGCCTCGCGCGGAGTCTCGGCACCACCGTCGAAGAACTGTTTCCACTGACCGAGGAGGGGCCGTGATGGCCGTGTTCATGAAAGCTGCCCGCACCATCGGCGACCTGGACGACGAGTTCTACCACGATGAACGTCAGCGTGACGTGTGGAACGAGGCGTCGGCGGTGGGATTCCAACTGGCACAGTGGGCTGCCCTCATCGGTGGGGCACTGCTTCCCTGGGTCGCAGGTCGGATCGGTGCGCAGATTGCGATAGGCGTTCTCGCGGTGTGGTTCGTGACCTCGATGGCGGTGATCATGTACGCGCGCGCCTGCGACGTCGACATCTACGCCAGCGTGAAGACATGGCGTCCACGGGTGGTCATGGCGTGCCTCGTCTATTTCGCCGGGATCGTCGGAATCTACGCGCAGTTGTCGACCCCGCTCGATCAGGATCCGGCGACGTGGGCGGGCCGAATCGTCGGGGGGCTGGTCGGCGGCGGCGCCGCCGCCGCCGTCATCGCGTGGTACCGACGCCGTGAACGCCGTCGCCGTGAGGAGGAAGACGCTCGCGACCAGGCGGACCTCTAGCCGATCAGAGCCGGCTCAGCACAGCGACCGGAAGCTCGGCAACCAAGTCGCCGAGGCGGACTCGACCCGTAAATTGTCGCCGGGTCAGCCGGTCGATCCACTCGCCCGGCGGCAGAGCGAGCACTGTATCGCCCCATCCGTCCGCGCCGAGTGAGACGGTGTGTCGCGAGGCCGCCGCCACCACATCGACTTCGTCGACCCCCGGACCACGGCCGTACGCGAGCACATGGTGTGCCGCCGGTCCGGTGGCGCGCAGCGGCACGTAGACGCCACCGACGAAACTGGCCGGCCGCTCCCGTCGTAATTGCAGCGCGGCACGAACGACCGCGAACTTCGCTGGCACGTCGTCGGCGCCCAGCAGGCGTCGACGCTCGGCGTAGTCGACGAGCCGGCGGTTGTCGGGGTCGACCAGCGAGTCGTCCCACAGTTCGGTGCCCTGATAAACATCCGGGATACCGGGTCCGAGAAGCTGGAGAAGCTTCTGGCCCAGCGCATCCGACGTGAAGTGCGGTTCGAGACCTGCGACGAACTCGGACATCCCTGCGCCGCATGGGCCGTCGCACACGGTGTCGATCCAGGTCAGGACGGCATTTTCGAACTCTTCGTCGACTTCGGTCCAGGTGGTCCGGGTGCCGTTTTCCCGCAGTGCCTTTCGGATGTAGTTCTGCAGTCGCGTTCGGAGCACGTCGGTGACGACACCGTCGACGGGCCAAGCTCCGAACAGCGTCTGCCAGAGGAAAGCACCGATCGCGGGGTCTGGACTCGGCGCCGCGGATTCCCATTCCGTCACGCAGTCGGCCCATACATGCGATACCTGCGAGAGCACTCCGATGCGTGCGCGGACGTCTTCGCTCCGCTTGGTGTCGTGCGTGGACAACGTCGTCATAGTCTGTGGCCACGAGCGTGCGCGCTCCGCCCACGAGAGGTGGAATTCGTTCGGAGTGAGACCGAACCGTCCGGGGCTCCCACCCACCTCCTGCAGGGAGATCAGGCGTGCAGCGCGATAGAACAGGCTGTCCTCCACAGTCTTCGCGGTCGCAGCGCCGCACACCTGCCCGAACCTCGCAGCGGATTCGGAGTCTGTGGCCAATGCCCGCACCAGGACCTCGAGTGCGGGCGCCAGCGCGGGATCGCTGCGTTCCACCCGGCCGATGATGCGCGGCAGCATCGTACTCAGCGGCGCATAGTCGGTTCGGTACACCGGTATCCGGGTGACGACCGCGATCACCGCGTCGCGTAGCACGGTCTCGGTGAGTGCAGGACTTGTCGGTGGGTTGCCGCCGGTGGCCTGCCGGATCACCCGCACGAGGCGACGGACCTCCGGTGCGAGACCCGTTTCGAGTACCTGCTGTCCGAGTAGATGTTCCTGCGCGTGCAGCCACTCCGCGTCACCGTCGGCGCCGGTGAAGGTGCGCGAGAGCGCACTGAGCACTTCCTCGCCGCGAGGGTCGAGGAACACTGCGGCGAGTTCGTTGAGGGCGTCGTACCCGGTGGTGCCGTCCACCGGAAGGGTCGCGTCGAGTGGTTCATCCTCGGCGAGGATCTTCTCCACGACGAGCCAACGGTGAGGCCCGATCAGTGTGCGCAGACGACTGAGATACTCCGAAGGCCGTGCCAGCCCGTCGGGGTGGTCGACTCGAATACCGTCGACGAGATCGTCCGAGATCCACGACGCGACCTGGGAATGCACCGCATCGAACACTCGGGGATCCTCCACTCGGACGGCCGCGAGGTCATTGACGGTGAAGAACCGCCGGTACCCGATCAGGCCCGAATCCCACGGCACCAGCCGGTACGACTGCCGGTCGTGAATGTCGGCTGCGGTACCGGCATCGGTGTCCGGTGCGATGGGAAACCGCTTGTCGTAGTAGGCGAGCGTCGGTTCGGCGCCGGATCGGTCGACCGTGAGTTCGCGCCCGTCGGAACCCGAGGCAAGTACGGGCAACGCACATTTTCCGTCAGCACCGTTGTCGGCGGCGGTATCGAAGTCGAAGAAATTCGCGTACTCGGAGTTGCGGCCGTGGCGGAGAGCATCCCACCACCATGCGTTCTGACGTGCGTCGGCGACCCCGACGTGGTTGGGGACGATGTCGACGACCAACCCCATGCCGCGTTCGCGAACGGCGTCGGCCAGCGCCTCGAGTCCGGAACGTCCGCCGAGCCCGGCCGACACCGTGCTCGGGTCCGCCACGTCGTATCCGTGTGTGGATCCGTCCACTGCGGTGAGCACCGGCGACAGGTACAGATGCGAGACTCCGAGTTCGTCGAGATAGTCGACCAGATCCACCGCGTCGGCGAAGGTGAACGCGTCGGTACGCATCTGCAGCCGGTAGGTTGCCGTCACCGGGACCCGGTCCGCTGCAGAGGTCACGCCGTCTTCCTCAGAACGAGCACCGAGCGGGCCTGCACGGTCACCGCGGATCCGGCCGGAATCGTCGCCGCGTCGCACCGGCCGTCCGCGATATCGGTGTCGAGGGTCGGCGTCCATTCCTGCGCGTGCGGGCCGTCCGGAGTGACGAAGTCGATCGGCTCGTCATGGGCGTTGAAGCACAGGAGGAACGAGTCGTCGACGACTCGCTGGCCTCGCTGATCCGGTTCGGGGATGCCCTCGCCGTTGAGAAACACCGACAGTGACTTCCCGAATCCGCTGTCCCAGTCCTTGGGCGTCATCTCGCCGCCGCCCGGGGTCAGCCAGGCGATGTCGCGGGACTGGTCGCCGCTGCGGATCGGATGGCCTTCGAAGAACCTGCGACGCCGGAACACCGGGTGCTCCGCGCGCAGCGTGATGACATTGCGAGTGAATTCCAGCAGGTCCGCGTTGGTTTCGGCGAGTGACCAGTCCACCCAGGACAATTCGTTGTCCTGGCAGTACACGTTGTTGTTGCCGTTCTGGGTGCGGCCGATCTCGTCGCCGTGCGCGATCATGGGAGTCCCCTGCGACAACATCAACGTTGCGAGGATGTTGCGCTGCTGGCGTGCTCGGAGTGCGAGGATGTCGGGGTCGTCCGTCGGGCCTTCCGCTCCACAGTTCCACGAGCGATTGTGCGACTCGCCGTCGCGATTGTCCTCGCCGTTCGCGTGATTGTGTTTCTCGTTGTACGACACGAGATCTGCGAGTGTGAATCCGTCGTGGGCGGTGACGAAGTTGATCGACGCGCTCGGCCGCCGTCCGGTGTCCTCGTAGAGGTCGGAGGAGCCGGTCAGCCGCGACGCGAACTCGCCCAGTGTGGCCGGCTCACCGCGCCAGTAGTCGCGGACCGTGTCGCGGTATTTACCGTTCCACTCGGTCCACAATCCCGGAAAGTTCCCGACCTGGTAACCGCCTTCGCCGACGTCCCACGGCTCGGCGATGAGCTTGACCTGCGACACCACCGGATCTTGCTGGACCAGGTCGAAGAATGCGGACAGACGGTCGACGTCGTGCAACTCGCGGGCCAGCGTGGACGCCAGATCGAACCGGAATCCGTCCACGTGCATTTCGGTGACCCAGTACCGAAGGGAATCCATGATCAGCTGGAGAGTGTGGGGGTTCCGGGCATTGAGACTGTTTCCGGTGCCCGTGTAGTCCATGTAGTGGGCTTTGTCGTCTTCGACGAGCCGGTAGTAGGCGGCGTTGTCGATGCCGCGGAACGAGATGGTCGGGCCGAGATGGTTGCCTTCGGCGGTGTGGTTGTAGACGACGTCGAGAATGACCTCGATACCGGCTTCATGGAAGGTCCGCACCATCGCCTTGAACTCGGCGACCACCTCACTCGGTTTCGATGCCGACGAGTACGCGGAATGCGGGGCGAAGAACCCGAAGGTGTTGTATCCCCAGTAGTTGCTCAGCCCTTGGTCGCGGAGGGTCTGGTCGTGCATGAACTGGTGTACCGGCATCAGTTCGATTGCGGTGACGCCGAGCAGGAGCAGATGCTCTATGACCGCCGGGTGTGCCAGGCCGGCGTAGGTGCCGCGCAGGTAGTCGGGAACCTCGGGGTGGGTGGCGGTCATGCCCTTGACGTGGGCTTCGTAGATGACCGTCTCGTGGTAAGGGCGACGCGGGTGCCGGTCGGTTGCCCAATCGAAGTACGGATTGATCACGACGGTGGTCATCGTGTGGCCGAGCGAATCCAGATGGGGGAGTTCGCCGATCGCCTCGTGCTCCGGTCTGTCGTCCGCGGGTTCGTCCGACGGAGTACCATCGTCGGCTCGGATCGACGTGTCCGTGGCCTCGACGGGTTCGGGTGCAGGTTCGGGTTCGGAGTCGGAGTCGGGGTCGGGGTCGTTGCCGTCCGGGGTCTGCTCGGGCAGCGGGTACGAGTACAACGACGGGTCGCCGTCGAAACCGCCGTCGAATGCCTTGCCGTAGGGGTCGAGGAGCAGTTTGCTCGGGTCGCACCGGTGTCCGCCTGCAGGATCGAACGGGCCGTACACGCGGTATCCGTAGCGCTGACCCGGTGACACCGTCGGAAGGTATGCGTGCCACACGTATCCGTCGACCTCGTCGAGCGCGACCCGTGTCTCGCCTCCGTCCCGGTCGATCAGGCACAGTTCCACCTTCTCTGCGACCTCGGAGAACAGCGAGAAGTTGGTTCCGGCGCCGTCGTAGGTGGCTCCCAGCGGATACGGGTGGCCGGGCCACACCGGAATCGGCTCCGTCTCATCCTGGGATGTGCTGCGCTCGCTGGGCTCCATGGATGCTCAGCGTAACGGCAGCGGGTGCTGCTCTCTCGCCGGAGCGAGTTCGCTCACCACCATCCGGTCGCGGGGCCGAGTTGACGGCCCAGGTCCGGGGTCAGCGTCCGGACGTATGTCGTCGTGAGGTGGTCGTCGTCACGGTAGACGAGCACATTGCCCTCGATGACTCGGCACACGTCCTGTCGGCACAACGAATCGGTCAGATCCAGCAGGGTCACCGACGGAAGATGCGCGGCGGCAGTAGTGGCAGGGTCGGTCGGGTCGAGCGCGGCGGCGCGGTCCACTCCGCAGGATTCCGCAGTGCCGCCCGAAGCCAGACAGTCCGAAGCGTTGTATTGGACTTCGTTGTCGATGAGCCACGGGTTGTCGCGGATCGCAATCACCGGGATGCCGTAGTCGGCGAGTGTCTCCCACAACTCGACATACCAGAACGGTGTGAAGTCGCCGGGCCCTTCGCCCGGGTCCTTCGTCCTGGTCGAGGTGGTGAACAGCACGTCGGGCGGATAGGCCGCGAGTTCGGCGAGGACCTTCACCGACCAGGAGTCGCATTCTATGGTCGGCGAGTCCTCGGTCAGGTCGGCCGTGGGATCGGACAACGGACACCCGACCTTGAGGTAGGTGTCGATGCGGAAGCCGTGCTCCCGGCCGAGTGCGTCGAGCGCCGCGAGCCAGTGTTCGGAGTGCGAACCACCTGCGAGCACCATGCGACGGGTGGACGTCGGGTCGCCGTAAACACAGGTCAAAGCTTCACGATTGGTGTGCTGCGCAATGCAGCCGTCGATGGTGGCGGGCGGAAGGTCGTCGGCGGCCACGAGCAGCGGCGGGTATACGGGCCGCTGCTCGATCTCGGGGAGTCCGATCGCTGCCGCGCCCGGGTAGAGGCCTGGGTCCGGCAGGGCCGAATGGGAGAAGTGCCTCACCGTGCGATCGACGTGGGAGATCCACCCGGTCGTGCCCGCGGTGAGCGCCACACCGGTCAGTGCGAGACCTGCGACGACGGTGGTGCGCCACCGTCCCTGGACCGACCGCCTGATCGGGGTTTCGATGAACCGGGTCGTGGCATCGGCGAGGACGAGCGAGATGCCGATGACGACGAGACCACCGACGAGCCCGACCGAGGGGCGGTCCCGCAGGATCAGATAGCCGATCAGCACGGGCCAGTGCCACAGGTAGAGCGCATACGCGATGGACCCCAGCCGGATCAACGGCGCCGAGGACAGGAATTTCGCCGTGGGGGTGTCGGGTCCGGTGGGGGTGGCTCCCGCTACGACCAAGGCCATCGCGGCGCCCACCGGAACCAGGGCCCACGGTCCCGGGAAGAGCACTCCGCCGTCGAGGACGATCCCACACGTGAACAGGATGACCAGGCCCGCGATACCCAGAACGAACCGAGCGGGTCTCGGCACGCGCAGCCACGGCGAGACGCACATCAGAAGCGCACCGAGGGTCAGCTCCCATACGCGCGCAGCGCTGTCGTAGTACAGCCACGATTGCGGCGTGGTGGAGAACGACGCATACGCCAGCGACGCGACGGTGATCAACGCGAGAAGTACGGTCAGTGGCACCCGGACGGGGATCTGTACCCGACGTAGCAACCACGCCGAGGCGAACACCACGATCAGTGCCGCGAGATAGAACTGTCCCTGTACCGCGATCGACCACAGGTGTTGCAGAGGGCTGACCATGGGATCGGCGGCGAGGTAATCGGCCGCGGTGCGCGCGAGCTCCCAGTTCTGCATGAACAGCAGCGACGCGCGTGTCTGTTCTGCGACCCGATCCCACTGAGGGAACGGAAGCAGGATGAGTGCGGCGAGCGTCGTGCCCGCGAGAACCAGAACGAGTGGCGCGAGTAGTCGGCGTCCGACTCGTTTCAGTACAGGCCGGGGGTCGAGGGGTGCGCCCGATTCCGCGACCCGGAGCAACGAGCCGACGAAGAAGAAGCCGGACAGCGCGAGGAACACGTCGACGCCGCCGGATACCCGTCCGAACCAGACGTGGAAGACCACCACCAGCGCGATTGCGAGTCCGCGGACGCCGTCGAGATCGGTGCGATGGCCGGGGCGAGCCTGCGCAGGAAGTGCAGTGCTCACGGCTGGAGGCGACGTAGGGCCGGGCATAGAACTGGCAGTACCTCTGGTGCGTTCGGGCTCGGCGGCCGACATCCGTCGAGCTGTTCGTGTGAGGAAGCTTCACATGAACCTAGGCAGACTACGGGGTGGCACTCCGTGATCACCAACCGCTTACAGTCGGTGCGTGTCTTTCACCATGCCGTCTGCTGCCAGAATCTCCTCTCTCGACGCGGCGCACCTGTGGCATCCGTACGGTGCATTCCCTCCGTCGACAGAACCGCTCGTGGTCGACAGTGCCCACGGTACGCGGCTGGTGCTGGCCGACGGCCGCGAGTTGATCGACGGCATGAGCTCCTGGTGGGCGGCGGTGCACGGCTACCAGCACCCGGTACTCGACCGTGCTGTCACCGAGCAGTTGTCGAAGATGAGCCATGTGATGTTCGGAGGGCTGACACATGCGCCCGCGGCGCGTCTGGCCGAACTGCTGGTCGAGATCACCCCGGTCGGACTCGACAAGGTGTTCCTCGCCGACTCGGGTTCGGTGTCGGTCGAGGTCGCGATCAAGATCGCGTTGCAGTATCAGCGGGCCGTCGGGAAGCCGGAGCGACACCGTCTGCTCACGTGGCGCGGCGGCTACCACGGCGACACGTTCGCCCCGATGAGCGTGTGCGATCCCGAAGGCGGGATGCATTCGCTGTGGACGGACGTGCTCGCGCAGCAGGTATTTGCCCCTGCACCACCGGCCGGGTTCGACCCGGCCTATGTCGAGACCTTCGAGGAGATCCTCACCGCGCACGCCGACGAGCTCGCCGCGGTGATCGTCGAACCTGTCGTGCAAGGTGCCGGCGGCATGCGCTTCCACGATCCCGCCTACCTGCGGGAACTGCGCCGCATGTGCGACGAGCACGGACTGCTGCTGATCTTCGACGAGATCGCCACCGGATTCGGTCGTACCGGGGAACTGTTCGCCGCGGACCACGCGGGCGTGTCGCCGGACGTCACGTGCGTCGGCAAGGCCCTCACCGGTGGTTATCTGACCCTCGCTGCGGTGTTGTGTACGTCGGCGATCGCTGAGACGATCAGCGCTGGTGAAGGCGGCGGTGTGATGCACGGCCCGACCTTCATGGGCAATCCGCTCGCGTGCGCGGTGGCGGTCGCGTCGACCGAACTGTTGCTCTCACGGGACTGGCGTGGCGAGGTCGCCGCGCTCACCTCGGGCCTCGAAGCCGGCCTCGAGCCGGCGCGGGATCTGCCCGGGGTTGTCGATGTCCGGGTGCTCGGGGGTATCGGCGTGCTCGAGCTCGCGGAGCCGGTCGACATGCGTGCGGCGACCGATGCGGCGGTCGGCGCCGGGGTCTGGCTGCGCCCCTTCCGCAACCTCGTCTACGCGATGCCGCCGTACGTGTGCACCGCCGACGACGTGGCCCGGATCTGTGAAGGCATGGTCGCGGCCGCCCGCAGCGGACGCTGAGTGCGCGTCCGGAGCGAAGAGCTGCGCGAGCGCGGCCTCCGCTCGACGACTTGAACGATGTTCAAGTATGGTGCCGATCATGACTGCATCCGCTGCGCTCGCATGGCTCGACGCCGCCGCCGACACTCGGCGCCGCGCCGGCCTGCACAGAGAGCTGCTTCCGCGCACGCCGTCGGCGCCGGTCGTCGACCTTGCGTCCAACGATTATCTCGGGCTGGTCCGCCACCCAGAGGTGCTCGCAGGTGCCACGGCAGCGCTGCGTCGCTGGGGCGGCGGCGCCACCGGATCCAGGCTGGTCACCGGCACCACCGCCGAACACGACCTCCTCGAGCGTGAACTCGCCGAATTCGTCGGCGCCGACACCGGCCTGGTGTTCTCCAGCGGCTACGCCGCCAACCTCGGTGCGGTTACGGCGCTCGCGGGGAAGGACACCCTCGTCGTGTCCGACGCCGGCTGCCACGCCTCACTCGTCGATGCGTGCAGGTTGTCGCGTTCGCGCATCCATGTGGCTCCGCACAGCGATGTCGAAGCCGTGGCCACCGCCCTCGCCGCGCGCACCGAACCGCGCGCGCTGGTCCTCACCGACTCGGTGTTCAGCGCGGAAGGAGATCTCGCGCCGCTGCTCGCGCTGCACAGGGTGTGCCGTGAGCACGGTGCGTTGCTGCTCGTCGACGAGGCCCACGGTGTCGGTGTTCGCGGTGCAGGGGGCCGCGGACTCGTCCACGAAGTGGGCCTCGCCGGCGAGCCGGACGTGATCGTCACGGCAACCCTGTCGAAATCCCTTGCTTCGCAGGGCGGCATCGTGCTCGCCGACGCCCGCGTGCGGGAACACCTCATCGACACCGCGCGCACCTTCATCTTCGACACCGGTCTCGCGCCTGCCGCCGTCGGCGCCGCACGGGGCGCACTGAAGGTGCTCCGCACCGAACCGGAACGTGCGCGCGCCGTCCTCGACCGGGCCTGTCACCTCGCTGCCACAACGGGCGCGGCAACGCCCGAATCGGCTGTCGTGTCGGTCATCCTCGGCGACCCACACGTCGCGGTCGGAGCCGCCGGCGAATGCCGCGACCGCGGTGTGCACGTCGGCTGCTTCCGCCCGCCGTCGGTACCGGCCGGAACGTCGCGCTTGCGGTTGACCGCGCGCGCGAATCTCACCGCGGGCGACCTCGAGTTGATCGATCGGGTGCTCACCGACGTCCTCACCGCAGCGCGCTCGTGAGCATCGTGTGCGTGACAGGCACCTCGACCGACGTCGGCAAGACCGTTGCAACGGCCGCCCTGGCGGCGCTCGCGCTCTCGTCGGGAAAAACGGTGGCGGTGTGCAAACCGGCCCAGACCGGCGTCGACGACGGCGCGCCCGGAGATCTGCAGGAGATCGACCGGCTCACCGGATCGCGTGTCGATTTCCTCGAACTCGCGCGTTATCCGGAACCGCTCGCACCCGACACCGCCGCACGGCGAAGCGGTCGCTCGCTCCTCGATCTCGCCGATGTCGTCCGCGCGATCCGGGATCTCGCCGCGACCCATGATCTCACCCTCGTCGAAGGAGCCGGGGGAGTGCTCGTACGACTCGGCGCCCACGGATTCACCCTCGCCGACGTCGCAGCCGCGTTGAACGCGCCAACACTGGTCGTGGCGGCCTCCGGCCTCGGCACTCTCAATCACACGGCGCTCACCGTCGCGGCGCTGCAGGCCGCGAAGGTGACTTGTGCGGGTGTGATCGTCGGGTCCTGGCCTGCCGAGCCGGATCTCGCGGAGTGCTGCAACCTCGACGATCTTCCCGATGTGGCGGGTGTATCGGTCCTCGGCCGCATCCCCGAGGGGAGCGGCATGCTCACGCCTGCCGAGTTCCTCGCAGGGGCGCAGACATGGTTCGCCGGCCGTCTTCTGCCGGTGTCGAGCGTCGGTCTGCGCCGGTGATCGTGACGAATCCGTTCACCCCGGCTTGTGTGCGAGAATCCGGAAACAGTTGCCTCCCAGGCCGGTTCGATCAACGCTGTCGATCACGAAACCCGTGTCCTCGAGGTAGGGAACAGGATTGCGAACGAGATGGTCGGCCTCGAACTTCAGTGTCAACGGCTCGACCGTCCGCATGAACCACGACAGGGCCCGGTTGGTGGAGGGCCCGTGCTCTGCGAGCACGAATCGGCCTCCGGGTACGAGCACTCGTAGAGCTTCGGCGCTGGCCCGCGCGGGGTCCGGGATCGTGCAATAGGTCAACGTGGAGACGATGGTGTCGACCGATTCGTCCGGAAGATCGAGTGCTTGGACGTCCCCGCGTCGAACCTCGCAGTGTGCGAGGTGGCGATCCGTGATGCGCTGCCGGGCCAGTGCGAGCATCCCCTCGGACAGGTCGATTCCCGTCACCGCGCTCACCGCAGGTCCGTACAGCGGAAGATTCAGGCCGGTGCCCACCGCGATCTCGAGGACGCGGCCCGACGCGTGTCCGGCGGCCCAGTCGCGCGGGTTGCCGAGCAACCGGCGTTCCGCGAATCCGATCTGTCTGTCGTAGTGCGGTGCCATGGTGTCGAAGACCTGGGCGATGCGGGCGTTGTCGGGTAGAGCCACAGGGATCCTCCACTCGGTGGTGCGAAACCACGCTCGGTGACAGCGGATCTATCGTACTGTGAATGGTGTCACATCGTGTCGGCCGGCGTCGACGTGCCGACCGCTGGGTCCGGAGGTACGGATGTCCACCACCGAAATGCAGGATCTGCAACGCACTATCGGTCATCTGCGGCAATGCGTAGGTTCGTTGCGTTCACGCTACGGCGACGCCGTCGCCGTGCAGCGGCTCTCGAACGACCTCGAACGACTGGACATCGACGCGCGCGATCTCGCCGAGAGGCCGCCGGTCGAGGTCCATGCGCATTCGGGTGAACGCATTCAGGTTCCCAACGAGCCGTACGACGAATCGTTGTTCCGCGGATCGGATGTGGACGACGAGGGCCTCGGCGGTCTACACGGAGATCGGTGAGCGCCCCCGCGGGCGCCGGTGTGCGGTCCGCGACCCGCGCACGGATCGCGGCCCGCACCCTGCGCACCGACCGTTGGTGGCAGACACCACTGTTCACCGTCCTCGGACTCCTTGCCTTCATCGTCTATGCCACAGTCCGTTCGTTCGTTCGTTCCGACTACTACGTCGAGGACTACCACTATCTGACGCCGTTCTACTCACCGTGCGTGAGTGAATCGTGTGTCGAGGGCGCCCGGCACTTCGGCACCTGGGTCGGGGAACTCCCGATGTGGATGCCGCTCGCATTCCTGTCGCTGCCGTTCCTGCTCGGCTTCCGGCTGACCTGCTACTACTACCGCAAGGCCTACTACCGGTCGTTCTGGCTGGCCCCGGCCGCGTGCGCAGTGGCCGAACCGCACGTCCGCTACACCGGCGAGACCCGGCTGCCGCTGATCCTGCAGAACCTGCATCGTTACTTCTTCTACGCGGGAGTCGTCATCTCGCTGATCAACACGTACGACATGATCGTGGCGTTCCGGAGTCCGAGCGGGTTCGGGTTCGGGCTCGGCAACGTGATCCTGCTGATCAACGTGATCCTGCTGTGGGGATACACAGTGTCGTGCCACTCATGCCGGCACGTCACCGGAGGGCGTCTCAAGCATTTCTCGAAACACCCGATCCGATACAGGATCTGGACATTCGTATCGAAGCTCAACACGAGGCATATGCAGTTTGCGTGGATCACGCTGGGCACTCTGATGATCACCGACTTCTACATCATGCTCGTGGCGAGTGGCACCATCTCGGATCTGCGGTTCATCGGCTGACGATTTTTCAGGGAACACAGCGACACAGGGGAGGTCACGGATGGCGGAAGTCGAACGGCACAGGGTCGACGTGGTGGTGATCGGGGCCGGCGGAGCGGGTCTGCGTGCTGTCATCGAGGCCAGGCAACGCGGACTCTCCGTCGCGGTTGTCTGCAAGTCGCTGTTCGGCAAGGCCCATACGGTGATGGCCGAGGGTGGGTGCGCTGCCGCGATGGGCAACGCCAACCCGAACGATTCGTGGCAGGTGCACTACCAGGACACGATGCGCGGCGGAAAGTTCCTCAACAACTGGCGAATGGCCGAACTGCACGCGCAAGAATCCCCCGACCGGGTGTGGGAACTGGAAACCTACGGCGCATTGTTCGACCGCACGCCCGACGGACGCATCAGCCAGCGCAATTTCGGCGGGCACACCTACCCGCGGCTCGCGCACGTCGGCGATCGCACCGGACTCGAACTGATCCGCACCATGCAGCAGAAGATCGTGTCGCTGCAGCAGGAGGACCACGCCCAACACGGCGACTACGAGGCGCGGGTGAGAGTCTTCGCCGAATGCACGATCACCGAACTGCTGAAGGATTCCGACGGGCGGATCGCCGGGGCATTCGGATACTGGCGCGAAACCGGCCGGTTCGTGCTGTTCGAGACTCCCGCCGTCGTCGTGGCGACCGGCGGTATCGGCAAATCCTGGAAGGTGACGTCGAATTCGTGGGAGTACACAGGCGACGGGCATGCCCTCGCGCTGCGGGCCGGCGCCTCGCTGATCAATATGGAGTTCGTCCAATTCCATCCCACCGGAATGATCTGGCCACCCAGCGTGAAAGGCATCCTCGTCACCGAAGGTGTGCGAGGCGACGGCGGCGTCCTCAAGAACACCGACGGCGACAGGTTCATGTTCTCGTACATCCCACCGGTGTTCAAAGGCCAATACGCCGAAACGGCAGAGGAAGCCGACCGCTGGTACGAGGACCAGGAGAACAATCGCCGCACCCCCGACCTGCTGCCGCGTGACGAGGTGGCGCGCGCCATCAACTCGGAGGTCAAAGAGGGAAGGGGCACCCCTCACGGCGGTGTCTTCCTCGATATCGCATCCCGGATGCCCGCCGCAGAGATCATGCGGCGACTGCCGTCCATGCACCACCAGTTCAAAGAACTCGCCGACGTCGACATCACCGCTGAGGCCATGGAAGTCGGGCCCACCTGCCACTACGTCATGGGTGGGATCGAGGTCGACCCCGACACCGGTGCGGCGTCGGTCCCGGGTCTGTTCGCCGCCGGAGAATGCTCCGGCGGGATGCACGGGTCGAACCGGCTCGGCGGGAACTCGCTGTCGGACCTGCTGGTGTTCGGTCGGCGCGCGGGCCTCGGCGCCGCCGACTACGTGCTGGGTCTGAGGACGCGCCCCGCAGTCGCCGAGGACGACGTCGTGGCGGCCGCACGCATCGCGTTGTCCCCGTTCGACGCGGCCGATACCGGGCCCGACGATTCCGGTCCCGTCGAGAACCCATACACCCTGCACACCGAACTGCAACAGTCGATGCACGACCTCGTGGGCATCATTCGCCGCGCCGACGAGATCGAACGCGCACTGGACGAACTGCAGAGATTACGCACCCGGATCCGCCGCGTCGCAGTGGAAGGCCACCGCCAGTTCAATCCGGGCTGGCATCTCGCCATCGACCTGCGCAACATGCTGCTGGTGTGCGAATGCGTCGCACAAGCGGCGTTGCAGCGCACCGAGAGTCGCGGTGGCCACACCCGCGATGACCATCCGTCGATGGACCCGGAGTGGCGTCGCACCCTCCTGGCGTGTCGCACGAATGGCGGCGACCCCGTGATCCCCGATGTGTCGGTGACCGCGCATCGGCAGGAACCGATGCGCCCTGAACTGCTCGAACTGTTCGACATCGACGAACTCGGCAAGTACTACACCGACGAGGAACTCGCGGACCATCCGGGACGGAAGGGCTGACATGGGCTACCGAGCCGCATTCAGGATATGGCGGGGTGACGTCGACGGCGGAGACCTGCACGACTACACCGTCGAAGTGAACGAAGGCGAGGTCGTGCTCGACATCCTGCACCGGCTCCAAGCCACCCAGACCCCGGACCTCGCGGTGCGATGGAACTGCAAGGCAGGTAAATGCGGTTCGTGTTCGGCCGAGATCAACGGCAGGCCCCGCCTCACGTGCATGACGCGCATGTCGGTGTTCGACCCGGACGAGACCGTGACCGTGACCCCGATGCGGACTTTCCCGATCATCCGCGACCTCGTGACCGACGTGTCGTTCAACTATGCGAAAGCGCGGCAGATCCGCTCGTTCACTCCGCCCACCGACCTGGAGCCGGGGGAGTACCGCATGCAGCAGATCGATGTGCAGCGATCCCAGGAATTCCGCAAGTGCATCGAATGCTTCCTGTGCCAGAACGTGTGCCACGTCGTCCGCGACCACGAGGAGAACAAGGACGCCTTCGCCGGCCCGCGGTTCTTCATCCGGCTCGCGGAACTCGAAATGCATCCACTCGATGTGGCCGATCGCCGAGAGGCCGCGCAGGACGAGGACGGACTCGGCCTGTGCAACATCACCAAGTGCTGTACCGAGGTGTGCCCGGAGAACATCCACATCACCGACAACGCGATCATCCCGATGAAGGAACGCGTCGCCGGGCGCCGGTACGACCCGATCGTGTGGCTCGGCAACGCACTGTTCCGGCGCTGAGGTACTGCGCGGGATCCGCGCCCCGAGCTGTTGGGTATCGTCCCGGGCGGAGGTGGAGCCCGTGGAGGCAAGCAGGATCGACGATCTCGTCCGCGCGAGGATCGACACGATCGACCAACTGGAGGCGGCAGTCGGCGAGCCGTTCCCGGCGATGAAAGAGAAGACCACGCCGTTCACGACACCGCTGATG
Organism: Rhodococcus sp. NPDC060090; assembly: GCF_042729855.1. Taxonomy (NCBI): domain Bacteria; kingdom Bacillati; phylum Actinomycetota; class Actinomycetes; order Mycobacteriales; family Nocardiaceae; genus Rhodococcus; species Rhodococcus sp. NPDC060090. Next base: position 16,163 of record NZ_JBHWXB010000022.1, read on the forward strand.
CGCGAATTCATCGCACAGGCACGGTTTTTCGTGCTCGCAACATCCGATGCTGCCGGGCACTGCGACAGCTCACCTCGCGGCGACCTGGTCAGCACAGTGCTCTTCCCCGACGAGAAGACTCTGATCCTGCCGGATCGGCCCGGGAACCGGCGCGCAGATTCGTACCGCAACATCCTGGAGAATCCGCACGTCGGAATTCTGTTCATCGTGCCGGGCAACGAAGAGGTCGTCCGCGTCAACGGCACTGCGTCGTTGTCCACGGATCCGGAACTCCTCGCCGAACTGGCGATGTCCGGCAAACCCGCACAGCTCGCCGTGATCGTGCGCGTCGACGAGGCCTATCTGCACTGTGCACGCGCGCTGCTCCGCGCGAAGTTGTGGGAGCCGTCGACGTGGCCTGATCAGCGCTCCGTCCCGGCGATCCGGGACATGATCGCGCAGCAGCACCACCTCGACGTCTCCGAACTCGAACCGGCCCGGCAGGAGTCGTACCGCGAGCTCTTGTACTGACGCCTGCCGGGCGTCAGGGGGTGACGCGCTCGGACACCTGCGGCAGCACTGCTTCGAGCGCGAACGGAACCGACAGCGCCGTGTTCACCGACATGGCATTGGCGATGTCGGATCCGCTGTCGAGCACGAGTGCTCGTCCGTCACGTACTGCCGGGATCTGCTGGAACAACGGATTGTCGATGACCTCGGCGGAGTCGACGTAGATCGGCATCACGATGAGCAGATCGGCGTCGAGCATTCCGAGGTTCTCGTCCGAGATCGGGATGAAGAAGTTCTCGGATGCGGTGGCCTCGACCTCCGGATTGTTCACGAACCCGAGATCCTGCATGAACTGCACGCGGGCGTCGCGGGAAACGTAGGCGCCCCACCCGTCGGCCGTGTACGACGCGACCGTCACGGTCTTCCCCTCGAACTCCGGGTGGTCGGCAGCGGCCTGTGCGAACTGTGCGTCGATGTCGCTCACCAGTTCGTCGCCCTTCTCAGGAACGCCGAGCGCGGTCGCGACCATCGTGATCTGGTCGTTGCGCGGTGTGAGGTACGCGGTGGCGCCCTCCGGCGGGCCTACCGTCGGGGCGATCTGGGAGAGCGTGTCGTATCGTGCTTGTTCTCCCGAACTTGCCGTATCGAGAATCAGATCCGGCGCGAGAGTAGCGATCTGCTCGAACGACGGCTCCATGGTGCCGATGATCTGCGGTGACTCGGTGTACATCCCTTCGGCCCACGGACCGACGCCGTCGCCTCCGAATCCGAGCCAGTCGCTCGCCGCCACCGGTTGCACACCGAGCGCGAGCGCGGTTTCCGCGTCGCCCCATCCGAGTGCCGCCACCCGCTCGGGCGCGGACTCGACGGTGACCTCACCGAACATGGTCTCGACGGTGGCGGGGAAGGCGCCGTCGCCGGCCGCGCCGGTGTCGCCGGAGGGCTCGTCGCTGCTGGAACCGCAGCCGGCCACGACCAGAGCCGCGGCGGCGATGAAGGCCGCACTTCGAATTTTCACAGGTGTCCTCGTTCCGTTGACCACGTGAGTGTGGATTAGGTCAGGACATCCTAACTCTGCGACAGGTGTGGTTGCGGAAGGTCAGAGAGACTGCGCCCACCGGCCGATGTCGCCACGCTCGAGCGCCAGGGCCAACAGTTCCGGGAACTTGTCGGGTGTGCAGGCGAACGCCGGGATGCCGAGTCCGGCAAGGGCGGCGGCGTTGTCGCGGTCGAACGACGGTGCACCGTCGTCCGACAACGCCAGCAGCACCACCACCTGCACGCCCGCGTCCTTCATTGCCGCCATCCGCGTGAGCATCTCCGCGCGGATACCACCTTCGTACAGGTCGGAGATGAGCACGAACATCGATTCGGTGGGACGCGTGATCAACGACCGGCTGTACGCGATCGCCCGATTGATATCGGTACCGCCACCGAGTTGCGTCCCGAACAGTACATCGACCGGATCGGCCAGCTTGTCGGTCAGATCCACCACGGCCGTGTCGAACACGACCAGTGACGTGCGCAGCGCCCGCATCGACGCGAGCACAGCACCGAACACCGATGCGTACACCACACTCGACGCCATCGACCCCGACTGATCGATCGCCAGCACCACGTCGCGCTGTACCGCCTGCGATCGCCGTCCGTATCCGATGAGCCGTTCCGGCACCACCGTCCGATGCTCAGGCAGGTAGTGGGCCAGGTTCGCGCGGATCGTGCGGTTCCAGTCGATGTCGCGCAGCTTCGGAGTGGATGTGCGCGCCGAGCGGTTCAGTGCTCCCGTCACCGCGGCGCGGGTGTGTTGGGCGATCCGCTCCTCGATCTCGCGGACCACCTTCTCGACGACCATCCGAGCGGTGGCCTTCGTGGTCTCGGGCATCACCCGATTCAGACTCAGCAGCGTTCCCACGAGATGGACGTCCGGTTCGACGGCGTCGAGCATCTCCGGCTCGAGCAGCAGCTGGGTCAAACCGAGCCGGTCCATCGCGTCGCGCTGCATCACCTGCACGACCGAGGTGGGGAAGTACGTTCGGATATCGCCGAGCCACCGCGCGACACGCGGCGCCGACGAACCGAGACCCGCACTCCGCGGACCGCCTCCGTCGGCGGAACCGCGACGGTCGTAGAGCGCGGCGAGAGCTCCGTCCATCGAGGTGTCGCTCGCAGAGGCGAGAGAACACGTCGACTCTTCCGCGGCCTCACCGAGGAGTAGTCGCCAGCGTCGCATTCGCTCCTGGTGTGCGGGCTCTGCATCCACCGCTTCGGTGTCGGTCGACGCTGTGTGGCTCGAAGCCATTGTCATACAGGCACTCCCAGAATCAGAGCCGTTGCAGCTGTGGCGCGACGGCCGCGTTCGTCATCGACGGGGATGGCGGTGCGGACCGCCGCACCGCCACGGAGGACGGCACCGAGCGTCGCCCGCTCGGTCGCCTCGAATCCGCCGAACGTGCGGCGCAGTACCGGCAGGACGTCGACGAAGTCCTGCCCGTGCAGCCCCGACACCCAGCGGTCGATCAGGGTCAGCAGTGCCCGATCGTGGATGAGCAGCAGCGCGCCGTCGCCGACGAACCCGTCGATCCAGCGTGCCTTCGCCGCGGGTTCGCTGCCGATCGACAAGGCCCGGGACACACGCACCGCGGTGTCCTGTTCGTCGATGCGACCCATGTCGTGGAGCAACCGCACGGTCCGGCCGGTGAGGATGCCGTCGATCTCGTCGCGATCGGCGATGACGGTGAGGACGTCGAGCCACCGCTGCGTGGACCCGGCATCGTCGCGCAGAGCGAGCGCTGCGTGAACGGCGTCGACCTCGCGACGCAGCGCATCGGCCGCGTCGGTGTCGAGACCTGCCGCTGCAGCGGGCAGACCTGCGCAGATGCGTACCAGTAGGGCATCAACGACGTGTGTGAGCGACGACAGGTCGGTGCCGCGCACATCGCCGTACCGCAGAGTGCGGATCAACGTGGGCAGCGCCGCCATCAGATGGGCGACGTCGTGATCGAGTGCGGCGGCGGTGTCGATCGATCGGAGCAATTCGGGGACCGCGTCGCGCAGATCGGCGAGCAGCGCCTCCTCGAGGAGATCGACGACCTGCGCCAGAGTGGCGTCGCCATCGCGGGCCCGCTCGAGGATGAGCGCACGGGCGGCAGATTCGACGGTCGTGCCCCAGCGGGACGCCTCCACGATCGCGACCGACAACTCGGGATCCCACTGCAGAGCCCAGGTCTCCCGGAACGTACCCGTCGATCGCACGTCGCCGGCGCGCGGCGCGCCCCAGGAGATACCGAGGAGCCGCAGGCGGTGCAGCAACCGTGAGCGCCCCACATCGATCTGCTTGCGCAGGTCGAGATCGAGAGCCTTGTTCTGCGCAGAGCGTTTGAGCCGCAGCGTCTTCGACGTGGCCTGCAGGTCGGCGTCGAGCGGCACCGTGGGAGTGTCGTCGGGGACACTGCCGAGGGCTTCGCCGACGACGAGGGCGCGGGTGACGAACTCGAGGAGTACATCGTCGCCGTCGCACAGCACCGCGCGGGTGGCCTCGGTGACCTCGGCGAGCCCGGCCAGCGGGCGAGTGCGCAACGCGGCCAGGGTGTCGGCGAGTCGGGTCGCTTCGATCACATGAGCGCTCGACACCGGAAGGTCGCGTTCCCGCAGTGTCCGTGCGACCCGGGTGAACCACCGCGTGATCGTGTCCTGCTGCTCGGTGAACAGGTGGTGATACCAACCGGGAGAGGTGATTCCCGCGCCGTACCCCGAGGCCGATGCCAACCGCGAATGCGTCCAGGGCACCCACGTCAGCGACGTCTTGACCTTCGGAAGACCCTTGAGCAGCCGCGCATCCGGCGCCGCCGGACCGAGCTTGCCCGTCAGTGCGGGAGCGTGCATCGCGCCGCAGACCACCGCGATCTTCAGCGCGCCGGCCTTGATGGTGCTACGCAGCACCTGACGCATGTGTGCCTCGCGCTGTGCGGTGTGGTCGTCGAGTGCGGTGTCTTCCCGAAGCGCCGCCATCGCCGCGGTGATCGCGTCGAAATCGGCCATATGATCGTGGCCGTCGTCCGGCGTCCCCGACTCGACGACCGTGTCCCACCACTGCTCGAAATCGTCGTACCCACCCGCGGCAGCGAGTGCGACGAGCGGATCCGGTCGATCCTGCTCGGGGGCCTTGTCTGCAGCGAGCATCTGCGCCGCGGGTAGGTCGCAGAACCGCACGTCGGCGTCGTGCAGGATCGCCCAGCGCAGTGCCTGCCATTCCGGCGAGAACGCGGCGAGCGGCCAGAACGCCGCGGTCGCGGGTTCGCCGGCGGCGTACGCGAGCAGCGCCACCGGCGGTTGCAGATCGTCGGAGGCGGCCAGTGCGACGAGCGGGTCGGCGTCGGACGGACCCTCGATGAGGACGGTATCGGGTTCGAACTCGGTGAGGGCACGCAGTACCGCACGGGCGGAACCGGGGCCGTGATGCCGGATCCCGAATACCCGTACCTGAGAGAACTCCGTCACCCGGTGACCTCGCGGCAGGACCGGTAGAAGTCGGCCCAGTCGGCGCGCTCACGCACCACGGCCTCGAGGTACTCGATCCACACCTGCCGGTCGGCCGTGGGGTCCTTCACGACCGCACCGAGAATCCCGGCCGCGACATCGGACGCACGCAGCACACCGTCGCCGAAATGCGCCGACAGCGCCAGACCGTTGGTGACCACCGAGATCGCCTCGGCCGTGGACAGCGTGCCCGATGGAGACTTGAGCTTGGTCCGCCCGTCGGTGGTCACGCCCGACCGCAACTCCCGGAATACCGTCACGACACGGCGGATCTCCTCTGCGGCGGCAGGCACCTGTGGAAGCTCGAGGGATCTCCCGAGTTGCTCCACCCGACGCGCGACGATCGCGACCTCGTCCTCCTCGCTGGCGGGCAGCGGTAGCACCACGGTGTTGAAGCGCCTGCGCAACGCGGAGGACAGATCGTTGACCCCGCGATCGCGGTCGTTGGCGGTCGCGATGACGTTGAACCCCTTCGCCGCCTGCACTTCCATGTTCAGCTCCGGCACCGGCAACGTCTTCTCCGACAGCACGGTGATCAGCGCGTCCTGCACATCGGCCGGGATACGGGTGAGCTCCTCGACACGCGCAATCGCGCCGTCGCGCATCGCGGTCATGATCGGTGACGAAACGAGCGCCGCCGGTGACGGACCCTCCGCGAGCAGACGCGCGTAGTTCCAGCCGTATCGGATCGCTTCCTCCGGGGTGCCTGCGGTGCCCTGCACCAGCCGGGTCGAGGAACCGGAGACCGCAGCCGCGAGATGCTCCGAGACCCAGGTCTTCGCCGTGCCGGGAACGCCGAGCAGCAGCAACGCGCGATCGGTAGCGAGGGTTGCCACGGCCACTTCCATGAGGCGGCGTGGCCCGACGTACTTCGGCGAGATCACCGTGCCGTCGGACAGCTCGCCGCCGAGGAGATAGGTCACGACTGCCCACGGGGACAGCTGCCACGACGGTGGGCGCGGACGGTCGTCGAGTCGGGCGAGCACGGCGAGCTCGTCTGCATACTGCTGTTCCGCGTGGGGGCGCAGCAGTGTCTGCTCGTCGATGACGTTGTCGGTCAACTCAACTCCTCGTGAAGGGTACGGCGTTGATTCAGGATGTCTGCGGCGGTGGCGAAGCGGTTCAGCCGGTCGAGATTGTCGGTGCGGGTAGCGGCGTCGGCGAACAGGTCGCCCACCTCGTACGGTGCGCGGTGCGCGAGCAAGGTGGTCAGCGAACGGAACGTGTTCGACTTCGGTGCTGCGGCGGTGTAGAGCGCCGAGAGCACTCTCTCGGCGACGTCGGCAGGCCACGGCGCCGTCAGTGCGTCGAGCAGGATCGTGTCGAGCAACTGTGTGTCCGACGCTCGGCGCAGGTGCTCGACGAGGACGGCGCGGGGGAGCGCGCCGGCGACGAGATCGTCCACCCTCCCGTCGCGGCGGAGCATTGCGCTCGCCCACTGTTCGTCGTGGTGACAGGCGGTGGCGGTGTCCCACCCCCGTCGCAGGGGATCGCCGAGCCCCTCGGAGACCTCCAAGGCGAGGACGTCGCCGGGGGTGCGGTCGGCGTCGCACCACGCGGCGAGCGGTGCAGAGGCGGCGAGCGACCACGCGCGGTGCGCCTCGACCGTGCCCAGCCGGCTCGGGCCCCGGACCTCGAGGCCGTCACGCAGGGCGGCGGCATCGAGCGTGCCGGGTAGCGATATGGACAGGGTGGATCCGTCGACTCGTGTCCAGTCCTGTACCCGCTGTGCCATGCGTCGGCCGAACGCAGACTCGGGGAGGCGGCGCAGGAACCGTACGGCGACCTCGCGGATTCTGCCGCTGCGATCGTCGAGGGCTCGCTCGAGCAGTTCTTCGTCGTGGGTGCCGAGCCCGGGGGAGAGTGCCTCGAGGAGGGGGAGTCGCGTTGCCGCGTTCTCCGATGCCCATACCGCTGCCAGTCGCGCGGTCGCGGCGGCAGGGTCGGCGGCACGCAGGTTCTCGAACCATGCGCGTCGCCTTGCCGGTGTGCCGTGCAGCCACATGTCGTCGTCGGCCGGATCGGGTTCTACCAACGGTGTCCACCGCGGATTCTGCGCCGCGACCCACTGGCCGCGTGGCCCGGCGAGTGCGATCAGTGCCGCGCGGTGCGTGCTTCCGGTGGGTGTCGCCCGGTCCAGTAGGTTCACGATCAGCTCGGCAGGAGCCTTGAATCGCGCTGCGGCACGGAACCATTCGTCCAGGAGATCGGATCCGACGGTGAGGAGTCCGAGGAATCTCTCCGTCGCGGCGGGAGGAAGTTCGGGGCGGGTGTCGTGGGGGGCGACGCCGGGGCGGGGATGAGGAGTGGGGACAGTTCCTCCTGCGAGGAACACCGATTCGAGGGCTGCCGCGGCGAGCAGGCGATGCTCGGCGGTGCCGATCGTGGCGGCGGCGGTGTCGGCGGTGTGCAGAGAATCGAAGGTCGGTGTCGCGCGAGCTGTCCCGAGAAGTGCCGCGGTGGTGAGTGTGTCGATACCGGTATTGCTCACTGCGACGACCCTTCGGCTGTGGTGGACAAGTCGGCAGCGGTGAACAGTGCGGCGGGAGTGACGGCGCGGCCGTCCCAGTCGCCGCACACCGTCGCCGAACGTCCGCCGGCGACCGCGAGTAGCCGCCACCGGTCGTCGTCGTCACCTCCGAGGGGCAGTGCCCGGCCGTCTTCGTCGACGAGATACCAGCCGTCGTCGGCGCGGACGGGTGTCACTGCGTCGAGGAGCATGGGCCACGACCGCGTCCACGGGTCGGATGCCAGCGCATCGGCGTAGTCGGTCAGTGCATCGTCGAGGTCCGTTCCCGGCAGCGACGAGATCTGCGCCGGAGGGCCGTGCTGAGTTCCGAGCTGGGCGCGCAGTGGTGCGGCGGCCGGGTAGAAGTGCAGGTCGGCGTCGATGGCGGTGCCGACCATCGGCGCTGCGTCCGGGAACCGCTGTGTGCCGTGAGCGAAGTCGAGCAGGATCGCCCAGCGCCTGCAGGTGCGTCCGCGGAGCCACACTTTTCGGGTGTATATGCGATTGTCCTCGGTGATGCGGGTGGCAAGTACCTGCCAGTGATCGCGGACGGCGGGTTCGCGGCGGACATCGTCGACCTTCGTCGGGAAGCCGAGGTGGGTGTGCACGGACCGGGCGAGAGGCTCGGGCAGCGAGGTCACGTCGCGGTATGCCCGGATGAGCAGGTAGATCCGGCCGTACTCGGACAGAAGTCTTGTGGGCCAGCCGATTCCGGAGGAGGCGACACCTGGGAGACTGCGGAGCATCGAGGCGATGCCCGGTGCCTGTGCGTCGATCATGCGGGAGGCCACCGCGTCGTAGGTGCTGTAGTCGTGGGTGATCGACCCGAGTCCGCTGCGGACGCGGTCGGTGAGCCAGCGTTCGAGGTCGTCGAGCCCCGCCGCGACACGTTCGGCGCGTCGTTGTGCCGTCGCGGGGTCGGGTGTCTTCGCTGCGGATTCGGAGTCGGTGGCAGTGCCGCCGATCGTGGTGGCGGCTTGTTCGGCCTTCTCGGATCGGCTGTCGAGCCAGTCGGCTGCGAAGGTCGGTTCGGCGCCCTCCGCAATGTTTCCCGCCGCCCACAGTGTCAGCAGACTCAGCGCGTGCTTGCACGGGAACTTCCGGCTCGGGCACGAACAGTGGAATGCGGGACCGGTGAGGTCGACTGTGGTGGCGTAGGGCTCGGACCCGCTACCGCGGCACAGTCCCCAGAGTGACCGCTCGGAGTATCCGGTGTCGGACCATGCGGACGAGAGCCGGCGGGCAGCCGCCATCGACGCCGGATCCGGGGCTGTCGCGCTGATCTGTTCGAGGGTCCAGGGGGGTGTCACGGTGAAGAAACGTACGGCAGCACTCCGACAGATCCGTAAACGATCAGGACGATGCGTGTTCGGTGAGGCGGCGGCGGATCCCGTCGACGAACAGGGTCAATCCGAAGTCGAATCGGACCGCCGGGTCGCCGTCGAGCAGGTCGTCGTCCGACGTCGCGACGTTCTCGGTCGCGGTATCGGGAGAGATCGGCGACCGGGTGAGTGCCCCGAGTTCGGCGAGTTGGAGGCGGGATTGCTCGTCGACGGTGTGGCCGAGGACATAGTGCAGCAGCGCGTAGCCGGTGAGTTCGGCGTGCGCGCGGGAGAGCCCCGCGCGCTGCGCGGCCGTGACGAGGCTGTCGCGGGCGGGGGAGGTCGTCAGGCGTGAGGCGTAGGTCGCGGCGACCAGTTCGGCGCCGTCGCGGTGGGCGAGCAGTGCGCCGCGAAGGCGATAGGCGAGCTGGGTGAGTGCGGCGTCCCATGTGTCGGCGGACGGTGGTGCGTCGACGCCGTCGAGGATTCGGTCGGCCATCGCGCCGAGCAGGGTCTGCTTGTTGGGGAAGTGCCAGTACAGCGCGCCCGGCTGCACACCGAGCGAGGTCGCGAGTTTGCGCATGGTCAGGTCGCCCAGGCCGTACTCGTCGAGTATCGCCATGGCGCCGTCGAGGACGTCGCCGCGTCGCAACTGCACGGTCTTCGCTCCCTCTCTCGTGGTCGGTCTGCGTTGACACTATCGGACCTCGACCCTAACCTGAACGCTGTTCAAGTGAACGGTGTTCAAGTTTCGATCCTCAGGAGTTCGCAGTGACACACGCCCCCGCCCGAGTCGACATCCTCGAGCTCGCACGTGACCAGGTACTCCGACGCGGCGAGGGGCTCGACCGCGCCCAGACCCTCGAGGTCCTTCGCCTGCCCGACGATCGGCTCGAAGACCTGCTCTCGCTCGCCCACGAGGTGCGGATGGCCTGGTGTGGGCCAGAGGTCGAGGTCGAGGGCATCATCAGCCTCAAGACCGGCGGGTGCCCCGAGGACTGCCACTTCTGTTCCCAGTCCGGACTGTTCGCCTCACCCGTCCGCTCGGCCTGGCTCGACATCCCCGCCCTGGTCGAGGCCGCCAAGCAGACTGCGAAGACCGGAGCGACCGAGTTCTGCATCGTCGCTGCGGTCCGCGGGCCCGACGCCAGGCTGATGGCGCAGGTCGCGGCGGGCGTCGAGGCCATCCGCGGGGAGGTCGACATCCAGGTCGCGTGTTCGCTCGGCATGCTCACCCAAGATCAGGTGGATCAGCTCGCCGCACTGGGCGTGCACCGCTACAACCACAACCTCGAGACCGCGAAATCCTTCTTCCCCCAGGTTGTCACCACGCACACGTGGGAAGAACGATGGGAGACGCTGCGCATGGTCCGCGAAGCCGGGATGGAGGTCTGCTGCGGCGGCATCCTCGGTATGGGTGAGACCCTCGAACAGCGTGCCGAGTTCGCCGCTGACCTCGCCGCCCTCGAACCCGACGAGGTTCCGCTCAACTTCCTCAATCCGAGGCCCGGAACCCCGTTCGGCGACCTCGACGTGCTGCCCGCGTCGGAGGCGCTCGCGGCCGTCGCGGCCTTCCGTCTCGCGTTGCCGCGCACGATTCTCCGGTTCGCCGGCGGCCGTGAGATCACCCTCGGCGATCTCGGGGCGAAACAGGGCATCCTCGGCGGCATCAACGCCGTGATCGTCGGCAACTACCTGACGACGCTCGGTCGGCGCGCCGAGACGGACCTCGACCTCCTCGACGAACTGAAGATGCCGATCAAGGCTCTCGGCGAGAGCATCTGACGGTGTTCGATGCGTACACCGGCGCCGAGAGCGTCGACGGGATCGACCCGGGCCGATCCTCTGCGGTCGTGAAAGGCCTGGAACCGCCACGGTTCTGCGCCCATTGCGGCCGTCGGATGATCGTGCAGATCGCACCCGACGGATGGTGGGCCCGCTGCTCACGGCACGGAACGATCGATTCCTGGCAAGACGACCAGCGCTGAGAGCGCCGTGGCCGGCCGCACCACGACCGCGCGAGGGCGCGGGACGAGTCACATCCGGTCTGCAATTCGGGCCCGCAGATGTGCCAGCAGGTCGGATCCGTCCCGGCTTCCGCGCGGGCCGTGTCCTTCCGGCGTCGTCATCCGGCCCGCATCGGAGCGGGTCCATTCCCGGACCGCCCACCGTTCGGTGATCGCCCAGCGTCCGTCCCGCCGCTCCATCAGATCGATGAACCGCGCGCCACTGGTGAAATCGTCGCGGTCGGGATGTCCCCAATGCGTGTTGGTGGAATAGGCCTCGCTGATCGCGACATCGCCGAACAGTTCGACGAGATGGTTGCCGACATGGTGCATCGTGCCGCCGAGCAACTCCAGCCGCGGCTTCACCCAAGCGATGTATTCGTCCACGTTGCCGTCGAATCCGGTGTGGTGGTCGATGCCGTCCAGGTGGTAACAGTCCCGCACCAGATCGAAGTCGAGTCGGTCGATGCCGCGGCAGTACCGCAGCACCACCTCTCGGATGTCCTGCTTGTCGAGGAGATCCTGTAGTGCTCGCGACGTGTCGGTCACGCTGTGCCCTCCTTGAGTCCGACCATCCAGTCGAGCAGAGACGGAATACCGTCGGATGTGATGCCGAATGCCACCGGCCGGAACACCACGACGGTCGCGCCTTGCGCGTGCCACTCGCGGGCCCGATCCGCAGTGGCCGACAGATCGACTGAGCCGGAACTGTCGCGGACCGGTGTCACCGACACCTGGATCCTGATGGAGTCGGGGTCGCGACCCTGCTCGGAGAAGCATTGCCGGAGCAGGGCGACAGACTCGGGGAAGGTCGTCATGTCGGTCGGGTTGACCGTCCAGCCGTCGGCCACCCGGGCGATCCGTTCGAAATTGCGCCGGCTCGGGCCGAATCCGAACAGCACCGGCACGCGGGGTTGTACCGGAAGCGGATACGAGTGGAAGTCCTCGAACGAGTAGCCACGTCCGCTGAACGAGGCCGGCGGCGTTCCCCACAGTTCCCGGCATGCCGCGACGGTCTGTTCCATGCGGCCGAATCGAGCGTCGAACGGCATCCCCGTTGCGGTGTACTCGTCCTCCTGCCAGCCGACACCCATTCCGATCGCGACGCGCCCGTCCGAGAGCGCGTCCAGGGTGGCGAGTTGCTTGGCCAGTAGGACGGGGGGACGCAGGGTCGCGATGAGCACCGAGACCCCGAGTCGGGCGCGCCGGGTCACCGCCGCGACCGACGACAGCAGCGAGATCGGCTCGAACCACGGATGTTCCAGTGCGAAGGTGAACCCGTGGGTGGCGACCCGCTCGGCGTGCGCAGCCGCGGTGAAGCCGACGTGATCTCCGGTGGAGATCAGATCGACTCCCACTCGGTCGGCTTCGGCGGCCAGATCCAGCACCGACCGGATCCGGCCTTCGTAGAGTGCCTCCGCGCCGAGGACGTTGAGTCCGACCTCCAACGCGGTCACCGGCCGAGCATCCGCTGCGCGTGACCGCCGGACTGTACCTGTGGATCGGTGGAGATGCTCATGTAAGACCCTTCTCACGTTCTGGGGATTTCTGCGAAGGATCACACGGGGGCCGTGACGCGCGGAAGTTGTTTCCACTGAACGGGACTCGCACGGACATCCCGGGTGGGTGCTGCGTACGGCGCACTGTGTCGCGGTGCCGGGGTGGTCAGAGTCCCGGGACGGTGACGGCGTGGTCCTCGATGTAGTCGACGACGAGTTCCCGCCGCGCGATCTTCCAGCTGCCCTTCACCCGCTTGTACTCGTCGCGGTACCGGATGGCGAACGCGTTGTCGCGCATACCGTCGCGACCGCGATACAGGTGATGCGCCAGGCAGTACACCGTCCCGGTGGCGCTGTCGCCTTCCACATCGAGGACCTGCTGGTGCACGGCATGGTGGGTGGCGTGCAGGTGTGCGGTGCCGTCGAGCACGACCGCGACGATCGCCCCGGCACCTACTGTGACCACATTCTCGGTGCCGCGGGTCACTGCGGGAGGTTGCACGAATTCGGCGTCCTCGGTGAACAGGTAGGCCAGAGCGGCACGGTCTCGCTCATCGACCGCGAGCGCGTAGCGGCCGGCGAGATCCGACGGGGTGTCCATGGCGACGAGTATGCAGCCTTCGGATCTGTCACCGGCTACTGTGCCCGCTCACTGGAATCTGCCGCTCAGTGAGATCAGGCAAGACCAGATGCGGAGACCTCTTCAGCGTCCGAGTTCCGCGGATGGCGAGGAATGGGAGAACACCGATGAAGTTGAGGGAGTCGCCGGCGCAACCGATTTTCCGCGTCGAGTGTGCAGTTGTTGTCGCATTCTTCGAGAGGGAGAGACAACAACTGCGCACTCGATCGAGGGTCAGCGGACGGGGCCGGTCTCGAGTGCCGGCACCGGGGGACGGTTCGTGGAGCGACTCGAATGAATCACCGCCGGGACGTCGTAGGGCTATGCCTCGACGGCGTTCGACAACGAAGTGAGACGGTCGGCCTCGAGATCGGTGAGAACCAGCCTCGTCGAGTCGAGCAATGCGGGGAGTTGCTCGATGCGGCTTGCGCTCGCGATCGGCGCGGCGATGCCGGGACGCTGTGACAGCCATGCGAGTGCAACCGTGGGAATCTCGACGGCGTGGGCGGTCGCGATCTCGGCGAGCGCATCGATCACCGCGAGCCCGCCCTCGGAGAAGTATTGCGAGGCCATCCGCCCGCGAATGCCTGCCTCGAGATCCTCCGACGTCCGGTACTTGCCGGTGAGGAAACCTGCGGCGAGTCCGTAGTAGGGCAGTACACCCAGATTGTGCTCGGCGACGAGCGGGGCGTATCCCTGTTCGTACTCTGCGCGATGCACGAGGTTGTAGTGCGGTTGCAGCGACACGGGCCGGGCGTAGCCGCCCTCGTCTGCAATCGCGAGCCACTCGGCGATGCGCGCGGGGGAGTAGTTCGACAGGCCGACGTAACGGACCTTCCCGCTCTGGACGAGCGCATCGAACGCCGCCACCGTCTCCGCCAGTGGCGTCTCGGGATCGTCGGAGTGCGCGAAATACAGGTCGATGTGATCGGACTGTAGGCGCTTGAGGGACGCGTCGGCGGCGGCCGCAACATTCTCCGGTGCCAAACCTGTGAATTCGGGGTGATGGGCGACCTTGGTTGCCACCATCATCTCGGAGCCGATACCGCGAGCGGCTTTCCAGTTTCCGAGGATGGTCTCGGATTCGCCACCGGAGTTGCCGGGGGCGAAGGCGGAGTACGAGTCGGCGGTATCGACGAAATTACCGCCTGCGGCCATGAATGCATCGAGGATCTCGAACGACGTGGTCTCGTCGGCTGTCCAGCCGAGCGTGTTGCCGCCCAATGCAAGAGGGTAGATATCGAGCTCGGAATTTCCGATTGTTGCCACTGCACTCCTGTCGTCGGCGTGATGTTCCACGCGCACCCTACTCCCGGAGAGGAAAACACCTGGTCGGTCATCCCGGCGGGCGAAGCGCTGCGAATTCGTCGGTGACACGCAGGCGGGAATCGGTGAATCGATACAGCGCCGGAGGTCGGCCGCCGCTCTTGCCGGACGGTGCGGTCGTGCCGGTTCGGGTGAGGACCCTCCGGCGGGCGAGTACCCGTTGGAGATTGGTGGCATCGACCTGGTAGCCGATTGCTGCGCAATATATCTCGCGCAGCGTCGACATCGAGAACTCCGCGGGCGCGAGTCCGTACGCGATGTTGGTGTATGACAGTTTCGCGGCAAGGCGAGCGTGTGCGTTGGTGACCATGATCCGGTGATCGAACGACATCTCGGGTAGGTCTGCGACCGGATGCCATGACGTGTCGCCGGGTAACTGCGGGTCGGAGGTGATCGGCACCAGGCCGAGGTAGGTCGACGCGATGGTGCGGGCGCCGGGCACCCGATCGGGGGCGGAGAAGACCGAGAGCTGTTCGAGATGGGCCACCTCGCGTACGTCGACCTTCTCGGCGAGTTGGCGTCGTGCGGAGGACATGAGGTCCTCGTCGTCGCGGAGCCGGCCGCCGGGAAGCGACCAGGTGCCCGACTGGGGGTCGAGTGCGCGTTGCCATAGCAGAACGCCGAGTTCGGGAGCGGATCGGGGCGTGCCCGAGGTGTCGGTGAAGTGGCGAATCTGGAACACCACGATGAGCACTTCGTGACCGGTGTTACTATATGGCATGTTTTCGACCCTAAGTCGAAAACCCCGAGAACGGAAATCCGAGCACAGCCCGCCCGGATTGCACTCCACGAAGGAGCAACGCCATGACCACGACCGAGTGGGCAGGAACCGCCGCAATCGTCGACGGACCGGGTGGCTACTCCGGCATCGAGGCGACGCCGGAGTGGGCCGACGAGGTTCGCCGGCTCGCCCGCGAGCAGAACGCGACACTGCTGGCGCACAACTATCAGTTGCCGGCCATCCAGGACATCGCCGATCACGTCGGTGACTCCCTGGCACTCTCGCGGATCGCCGCGGAGGCCGAAGAAGGCACCATCGTGTTCTGCGGTGTGCACTTCATGGCCGAGACCGCCAAGATCCTCAGCCCGAACAAGACCGTGCTGATCCCCGACGAGCGCGCCGGCTGCTCGCTCGCCGACTCCATCGACGCGGATCAGTTGCGTGAGTGGAAAGCGGACCACCCCGACGCCGTCGTCGTCTCGTACGTCAACACCACGGCCGAAGTGAAGGGCCTGACCGACATCTGCTGCACGTCGTCGAACGCCGTCGACGTCGTGGCGTCCATCGACCCCGACCGCGAAGTGCTGTTCCTCCCCGACCAATTCCTCGGCGCGCACGTCAAGCGCGTGACCGGCCGGGACAACATCCACATCTGGGCAGGCGAATGCCACGTGCACGCAGGCATCAACGGTGAGGAACTCGCCGCGCAGGCCAGGTCGCACCCCGATGCCGACCTGTTCGTCCACCCCGAGTGCGGCTGCGCCACGTCGGCGCTCTATCTCGCCGGTGAGGGCTTCGTGCCCGACGACAAGGTCAAGATCCTCTCGACCGGTGGCATGATCGACGCCGCGCGCAAGACCGGCGCCAAGCAGGTACTGGTGGCCACCGAGGTCGGCATGCTGCACCAGCTGCGGAAGGCCGCGCCCGGCATCGACTTCCAGGCGGTCAACGACCGTGCGTCGTGCCCCTACATGAAGATGATCACCCCGGCTGCCCTGCTGCGCTGCCTCCGTGAGCGCAAGGACGAGGTCCACGTCGACCCGGCGGTCGCCGAACGTGCCCGCCTGTCGGTGCAGCGGATGATCTCCATCGGCAATCCCGGTAGCGGAGAGTGACGTCCACCGTGAGCGCCGGGGTGAGCTGGGAAGCGCACACCGATCTCGTCGTGGTGGGCGGAGGCGTCGCCGGGCTCACCGCAGCGCGTGCCGCCTCACTGCGGGGCATGCAGGTGCTCACGGTGAGCAAAGGCGGTCCCACCGACACCGCGACGCAGTACGCGCAAGGTGGCATTGCCGTCGTCGCACCGACCGGCGACAGCGTCGGATCCCACGTTGCGGACACCCTCGCCGCTGGCGGCGGACTCTGCAACGAGAACGTCGTCCGCTCGATCGTGGCCGCAGGCCCCGACGCGATCGCTGCCCTGACCGATCTTGGAGCGGTGTTCGATCGCGGGCGCGACGGCGACGTCTCCCGAACCAGAGAAGGAGGGCACAGCACCCGTCGGATCATCCACTCCGGCGGCGACGCCACCGGCGCAGAAGTTCAGCGGGCCCTCGGTGCTGCCGGCCTCCCGGTGCTCTTCGGTGCCGCCGTCGCCCGCGTACTCACCGACGCGCGCGGCGTCACCGGAGTGCTGATCCGCGACGAGCGCGGCTTCGGTGTCATCCACGCTCCCTCGGTCCTGCTCGCGACCGGTGGGCTCGGACAGCTGTACGCGTGCAGCACCAACCCCGTAGGCGCGACCGCCGACGGCCTCGCCCTCGCATTGCACGCCGGCGCCCGCGTTGCCGACATCGAGTTCGTGCAGTTCCACCCCACGGTGCTGTTCGCCGCCGAAGGCCTCGGGCGACGCCCGCTCATCAGCGAAGCGGTCCGTGGGGAAGGTGCAACCCTGGTGGATTCCCGCGGCCGGTCCGTCACCGACGGCGTGCACCCACTCGGCGACCTCGCCCCGCGCGACGTGGTGTCGCGCGCGATCGCCGAACGCGTCGCCGAGCTCGGCGACGACCACGTGTTTCTCGACGCCCGCCACCTCGAGGGCTTCGCGCAGCGCTTCCCGACCATCACCGCATCCTGCGCGGAGGCCGGACTCGACCCCGCGCAGGACCTGCTGCCGGTGGCGCCGGCGGCGCACTATTCGTGCGGCGGGATCATCACCGACGAGCACGGCCGAACCGAGGTTCCCGGACTGTATGCGGCCGGTGAGGTCGCGCGCACAGGACTGCACGGCGCGAACCGCCTCGCATCCAACAGCCTGCTCGAAGGTCTCGTGGTGGGGGAGCGGGCCGGCGCGGCGGCGGCTGCGGAACGCGGTGGCCTTCGTGTCGAAGCGCTCGACGCGACGGTGCCGATGCTTCCCCGTCTCGATCGCACGGAATTGCAGTACGTGATGACCCACGATGCGCTCGTCGTCCGCGACGAGACCGGTCTTGCTGCCGCAGAGACGATCTTGGCGGGCGCACGCATGCGTGCATGCGATGAGGTCACCGACCTCGAGGACGCCACCCTCACCCTCGCGGCCCGCGCCCTCGTCGGTGCGGCACTGCGCCGAACCGAATCCCGCGGATGCCACACCCGGCGGGACCACCCGACCCCGGATCCCGACCAGGCGTACTCCCTCGACCAGCGTCTGGACGACGACGGAGAACTCGTCGTGACCACCCCTCAACTCACAGGAGCGAACTGACATGGCCACCGTGCTGCCCGCCGGACTCGACCTCGACGAGACCCGCGCCCTCGTGCGGCAGGCTCTCGACGAGGACCTGCGGTACGGACCGGACGTCACCACCGACGCGACCGTTCCTGCCGACGCGGTCACCGTCGCGACCATGGCGCCGCGACAGGCCGGCACCGTCGCCGGTCTGGACGTGGCGTTGCTCGTGCTCGACGAGGTCCTCGGCGCCGACCACTACACGGTGCGAAGCCGGTTCGAGGACGGGCATCGCGTGGTCGCAGGCGAACCCGTACTCACCCTCGAAGCACCCACCCGCGGTCTGCTCACCGCCGAACGAACCATGCTCAACCTCGTGTGCCACCTGTCGGGGATCGCCACCACCACATCGCATTGGGTCGACGCGGTCGCAGGAACCGAGGCGAAGATCCGCGACAGTCGCAAGACGCTCCCCGGTCTGCGGGCACTGCAGAAGTACGCCGTACGCGTCGGCGGCGGCGTCAACCACCGCATGGGGCTCGGCGACGAGGCCCTCATCAAGGACAACCACGTTGCCGCTGCCGGGTCGGTGGTCGCGGCACTGCGCGCGGTGCGTGCGCACGCCCCGGACATCGCGTGCGAGGTCGAGGTCGACAGCCTCGAGCAGTTCGACGAGGTCCTGGCCGAGAACGTGGAGCTGATCCTGCTCGACAACTTCCCTCTGTGGCAGACGCAGATCGCGGTGCAGCGTCGCAACACCCATGCTCCGGGCACCCGGCTGGAATCGTCGGGTGGGCTCACCCTCGAGGTGGCCACCGACTATGCGCGCACAGGCGTCGACTACCTCGCGGTCGGCGCGTTGACGCATTCGGTCACGGTGCTCGACTTGGGCTTGGACATGTGACGGCTCGGACATGTGACGGCTCGGACATGTGACGGCTCGGACATGTGACGGCTCGGACATGTGACGGCTCGGACATGTGACGGCTCGGACATGTGTGTTTCCGGTGGCGAAGCGCGAGGTCATGGCGTAGAACTACGAGTGACCCTGCGAGAGCGCTCAGCGGAGTCATCGTCGGGTCAGGGGGCCCGCAGTGTAGGGGAGTAGAAGGACGACACATGCGGCTGCCGATGTCACCGACCGATTCGATGTTCCTGCTCGGTGAGACCCGCGAACATCCGATGCATGTCGGTGGGCTCGTCATGTTCGAGCCGCCGGAGGGACACACGGCGAGCGACCTGCGACAGATGTTCGTCGACGCGATCGGCCGCAGCGAGGACGAGGATGTCGCACCGCTGTGGCGCAAGAGAGCCGTTCGTTCCCTGACCACCTTCGGTCAGTGGGCCTGGGAGGACGATCCGGCGTTCGATCTCGACTACCACGTGCGATTCAACGCGCTGCCGCGTCCGGGATCCACCACCGAATTACGCGAACTGGTCTCGCGCCTGCATGCGCCGCTGCTCGACCGCAGCCGCCCGCTGTGGGAGATGCACCTGATCGAAGGACTCGACGACGGCCGGTACGGGCTCTACATGAAAGTGCATCATGCCCTCGCCGACGGTGTCGGCGCGATGCGGCTGCTGCGCCGTGCCTTGAGCACGGACCCCCACGAGACGGAAATGCCTGCGCCGTGGGCTGCCCCCGACAGCTCGGATCCGAAGCGCTCCGTCGTCGGTGCCGCCATCGAACTGCCGAGCACCGCGGTGCGTGCTGCCCGCGGCGTGATCTCGGAGGCGTTCGGTCTCGTGCCCGCGATCGTCGGGACCGTCGACCGTGCACTGCACGATCGGGGCGGATCGTTGTCGCTCGCGGCGCCGCAGACGATCCTCAACGTGCCCATCGCGGGTTCGCGACGGTTCGCCGCGCGCGCGTGGCCCCTCGAACGCCTCCGGTCGGTGGCCACGGCATCCGAGTCGACCATCAACGATGTGGTTCTCGCGATGTGCTCGGGGGCGCTGCGCACGTTCCTCGCCGAACAGGATTCGCTTCCTGACGAATCGCTCGTCGCGATGGTTCCTGTCGCGCTACGGAACGACAAGAACACGGGGAACGACCTCGGTGTCCTCATGTGTTCGCTCGGAACCGACCGGCCGGAGGCGGCGGAGCGGCTTTCCGGGGTGCGCGCCTCGATGGCCGCGGGGAAGAAGTCCATGAGCGGGATGTCGACACTGTCCCGCTTGGCCGCCAGTGCAGTCGGTATGGCTCCGTTGGCGGTGGGTGTATTGACCGGGAACCGTGTGCTGTCGCGTCCGGCGTTCAATGTCATCATCTCGAACGTGCCCGGCCCCGACACTCCGCTCTATTGGAACGGTGCACGCGTCGACGCGGTGTATCCGCTCTCCGTTCCGCTGGACGGGCAGGCGCTGAACATCACGTGCACCAGCACGGACGATCGGATTGCGTTCGGGCTCACCGCGTGCCGACGTACCGTACCGGATCTGGGAAGGCTGCTCGATCACCTCGACGCCGAACTCGTCGCGCTCGAACACGCCGTCGGGATCCCGGTCGCGGGGAATATTACCGACGTGGAGACCCGGGCATGATCGTGTCCGTCATGTGCAACAGTTCGGGTCGAGGACCACGCGGAGTGCGTCGAGAGATTCGACTCGGGCACGGTAGTAGACGTTCATTCCGCGGCGCTCGGCGACGACCATGCCTGCCTTCTTGAGCTGACCCAGGTGGTGACTGACGGTCGATTCCGCGAGGTCCACTCCGGTGGCGAGGTCGCACGTACAGACCTCACCGGTGTCGGCGGTGAGCAGGATCGACATGAGTTTGATCCGGGTCGGATCGGCGAGTGCCTTCAGTCGTAGCGCGACCTGGAGGGCTGCTTCGTCGCTCATCGGCGCGGCGGAGACCGGTGTGCAGCAGATGGGTGCGCTGACATCGACGACGGGCAGTGCTTTCGGCATGGCGCCCACTCTACGCAGCTTCTTGACTTATATCGAAAAGGGGCGCACCCTGAGTTCCGTCAGTAATTCGATATATGTAGCAAAGGTGATCGTCATGTCTCGAGCCCAGCTCGCCCTCAACGTCGACGACCTGCAGCAGGCCGTCATCTTCTACTCGAAACTGTTCAATGTCGAACCCGCGAAAGTGAAGCCGGGATACGCGAACTTCGCGATCACCGAACCTCCGCTCAAGCTGGTGCTACTCGAGAACCCTGGCAAGGGTGGCACGATCAATCACCTCGGCGTCGAGGTGGAGTCCAGCGAGAAGGTCCACGACGAGATTGCGCGGCTCACCGGCGAGGGACTGTTCACCGACGAGGAGATCGGTACCACCTGTTGCTTCGCCACCCAGGACAAGGTGTGGGTCACCGGGCCTGCGGGCGAGAAATGGGAGGTGTACACGGTGTTGGCCGATTCCGACACGTTCGGTTCGAATCCGCAACACCTCGACGGCCCGGCTACGGCAGGCGACGGTACGTGCTGCACCTCCAGCGCAACGTAGGTCACTGCTCGCCCACTCGGTGTTGCCGGCGAGGCTATGATGGAAACCGGGTCTCGGCGATGATCGCCCGGTAGGTCTCGACCGCATCGGTGGGCCTGCGGGTAAGACTCGGATCGGTCTGCACATCGACCGTGTACAGCCCGAACCGTGCTGTGTAGTCGCCCCACTCGTAGTTGTCGGTGAGCGACCAGTAGTTGTATCCGAACACCGGGGCGCCGTCGGCGATCGCGCGTCCCATCTCGTCGACGTGCTCGCGCAGGTGCCGCGACCGGGTCCAGCCGTCGGTGCGTGGGGTGCCGTCGGCCGTGGCCATCCCGTTCTCCACCACGTACAGCGGGACACCCGGGTAGCGCCGGGTGTAATCCATGAGGGCGTCGTACATACCCTGCGGGTGCGGCACGACCGACGCATAGTCGCCGACGGCAGCGTGGATCGCCGTGGGGTTCTGCACCGTCACACCGTAGTAGTAGTCGACACCTACGAAATCGAGACGGTCGCGGACCCGATCGAGGAACCAGGTGTCGAGATACGGCTGCGCCCCGGGGATGTACGCGGCGTTCGACGTCACCCGCGCATCCGGGTCGAGCCGGTGGATCGTCTCGTATGCTCCGCGATGCGCTTCGACCAGTCGATCGAACATCACCGGCACCTCGGGCGGTGCGAGACCGCCGTTCGCCACCTCCTGCCACACATACTGGCTGGGCTCGTTCAGCGTCACCCACAGGGCGTCGGCGTCGGCGTAGCGCGCGGCGACCGTCTCGGCGTTGGCGAGCCAGGAGCGGACGGTACCGGGGTCGGACCAGCCACCACGGTCGGCGATCCAGCCCGGATACACCCAGTGATCGAGTGTGAGCATCGGCGTCATGCCGTCGGCGCGGATCTCTCGCACGACGTCGTCGTAGTAGTCGAGTTCGGTGTCGTTCCACCCGTACGGAGTGGGCTGGATCCTGGCCCACTCCACCGAGATCCGGTAGACGTCGACTCCGAGTTCCGCGGCGCGGGCGATGTCCTCGTGGTAACGGTGGCGGAAGTCGACGGACGATCCGACCGGTTCGTGGCGCGTACCGTTCGAGTACCGCAACCAATTGCTGTCGGGCGACGAACCCTCGGACTGGAAGCCGGAACTCGACACACCCCAGAGGAACTCGTCCGTGTGTGCGTGAGCGGGGGTGGCGCCCGGTCCGCCGAGTGCTGCGATGAGAGCGAGCACCGCGAGTGCCGCTCTCATCGCGACCTCACGAGACCGCGGTGAGCGATCGCGCGAAGGGGGTCCACACGTCGGTCAGGGCCCGACGCCCGATGAACAACCCGATGTGGCCTGTGTCGGCGATCGTCGTCACGATCTTCGACGCCGGGGTGGAAACGTGGTCTGCGAGCACCGTGACCTGAGTGGGTGTCGCGATCATGTCCGATCTGCCGGCGATCAGGTGTAATGGGCAGTCGATCTTCGACAGATCGACGACACGTCCGTCGGCCTCGAGGGTGCCTGCGACGAGCTCGTTGCGGACGAACAGGCGCCGCATGATCCACTCCCGGAACGTGGCGGGGATCTCCTGCCTCCAGGTGAACCATCGCCGTTCGGCTTCCATGCGGGACACCTCGTCCGGGTCGTCGAGTGCGCCGAGCAGGGCCATCGCCCGTTCGATCTCGCCGACCGGGTCGGTGGACAGTACTCCCGCGGCGCGCGCGGTGCCATAGAGGAGATCGACCACCGATGTCGCAGCGCTGGTCGGTGCGTGCGCGAGTGCCGCGAGGGCAGGCTGCTCGGCGTGGAAGTCGATGGGGGCTCCGGCCACGGTGAGTGTGTGCACGGCTTCGGGGTGCAGCGCAGCGTAGATCGTGCCGAGCCAGCCACCCTGACTGTCACCGATGATGTTCACCCGGCCGCCGAGATGATCGACGGCGGCCGCGATCACGGCGAGATGCTCATCGATCGAGGCCGAGTCGGTATCGGCGTTCGCGGGAGTCCACTCGAGGCAGTACAACCGGCTGAGCCCGCCTGCTCGCAGCGCTTCGATCTGGCTGCGGCCGCGCGAGTGGTCGACGATGCAGGAGTGGGTGCCTGCCTGCGGTGGGAGCAGCAGGGTCGGCACGGTTTCGCGGTCGACGGCATCGGGTGCGCTGCAGTCGCGAAGGTTCGCGAGTGGCCATCGGCGGGGGACCGGCCATGTGTGTGCCCAGGTCGGCGGTGTGTTGTCGGTCAGGACCCCGTAGTAGCGGCCGATGTCCGATGCGATGGTCCAGGGTGCGGGGCCCCGGCGCGCCAGGCCGAGGAGGTATGAGCTCCAACCGGCGATCGCCGCGACTCCGAGTCGAATCGGAGTCGCGGCGATCTGTGTATGCGTCACCGGAGCCATGTACCGCACCGTAGAGCGCCTTTCGGGCGCGCGGGCGGAATCAGGGTTCTCATGTCGCGATCGTGTCCTACTTGAGAAGGTCGCGTGCCGTGGTGGTGACCGTGCTGGTGAGCTCGCGGGCAAAGGAGACCTGCGCCTTGGTGATGTCGGCGACCCACTCGATCGGGGTGGCCTCGGCGAACTTCTCCTGCATGTCCAGGATGCTGCCGACGGCCTTCTCGTAGGTGTCGACACCGAGGTTGCCGCTCTGCTTGGCAGCCTCGACGAACTTGGCGTTGAACTCGTTGACGCGCTCGGTGGTCTCGTCGACTGCCTTGGTCAGGTCGGCAGCGGCCTTGTCGGCAGCAGCAGTGGCGCTCGCCGTGAGCTTCTCGGCGGTCTTCTGTGCGTTCGCAGTGGCGTCGGCGGCGGCCTTGGTGGCTGCGTCGGTGGCGTTGGCGGCGGCCTCGGAAGCCTTGGCGGCTGCGTCGGTGGGCTTGGGCGCGGTGGGCTTGGTGGGAGCAGTCATGGTGTTTCCCTTCGTTGAGCGCGGGGGTGTAGCGCGGTATGAGTCCGGTACGTCGCGAACGACGCTGTTAGCAGGTTAGCAGAATCAGTGCTAATTGGCAACGGTTCAGCTGAAGACGTATGTCCCGGGGGCATTCTCGAGGACCGGATGCGCCTCACTGCCGAGGGACGGAGGTGTAACCAGCGCGCCCGCACGCTTCGTCGACCACACCGTCCAGTCCTCCCACCACGACGCCGCCGTGTGGCGAGTCGCCTTCTCGTGCCACGACTTCGGATCCGAGGGAAGCTCGGCCGGCTCGTCGTCGGGAGCGCCGACAGCTTCGAACCAGGCCTTGGGGCTCGGCGGGTTGACGGCACCGGCAACGTGTCCGCCGCTGGTGAGTACATACCGCACGTCGCCACCCAGCAAGTTCACGGCCTTGTACGACGACGTCCACGGAACGATGTGGTCGTTGATCGCACCCACGATGTAGGTGTCGCAGGTGACGTCGGAAAGGTCGAGCACCGATCCGTCCAGCAGATACTTCTTCTCGGCGAGTTCGTTGCGCCCGTACAGGGTTCGCAGGTAATGCGAGTGCATCGCAGCAGGCATCCGAGTGCTGTCCTCGTTCCACGCGAGGATGTCGAACGCGGCCGGCTTCTCGCCCTTCATCCACCGCGACACCCAGTAGTTGAAGATCAGGTCCTTCGCTCGGATCATGTCGAAGGTGCCGCCCATTTCGGACCCGGACAGGAACCCCTGCCTGCTCATGCGGTACTCGACCTTGTCGAGCGTCGCGGGGTCGGTCAGCAGTGCCAGTTCGCCGACCTCGCTGTAGTCGAGGAGGGTGTTGAGCATCGTGAACGCGCTGATCCGCTTGTCGCCGATTGCGCCCAGTTTCGCTGCGGCCATCGCGGCCACTGCGCCGCCGAGGCAGATCGAGAGCACCTCGATCCGCGGGGCGCCGGTGATCTCTTCGACCACGTCCAAGGCAGTGGCGATGCCCTGCCGGTAGTAGTCGTCCATCGTGATGTCCTGCATCGTTTCGTCCGGGTTGCGGTACGAGATCATGAACACCGTGCGATTGCGCTGGATCGCCCACTCCGCCAGGCTCCGGCCCGGGGCCAGATCGAGGATGTAGTACTTGTTGATCCACGGCGGCGCCGCCAGGATCGGGATCTCGTGGACCTTCTCGGTCTGTGGTGCGTACTGGATGACCTCGATCAGATCGTTGCGGAACACGACCTTGCCCGGGGTTGCCGCCATGTTCTCGCCGAGGGTGAATGCGTCGCGGTCCACCTTCAGCGGAATCCCCTTGCGGTGCACCAGGTCGTCGAGAGCGAATTTCGCGCCACGGAACAGGCTTGCGCCACCCGTGTCGAGGGCACGCACGAGGACACCCGGATTGATCAGGAAGTTCGACGGTGCGAGCGCATCGAACATCAGATTCGCGAACTGGCGGGCCTTGGCATCGGCCATCGCATCGCCCTCGCCTGCGTCGACGAGCTCGTCGACGTACTCGCGGGTCGCGAGGTAGCTCTGCAGCAGCGAGAAGTACGCGGGGTTTTCTTTCCAGGCCGCATCGGAGAACCGGCGATCCTTCGGGTCCTGTGGCATGGGGGACTGAGGGTCGCTCGCGTTCCACACTCGGGTCGCCGCCGCAGGGATGTGTGCGAGACGGTTGGCGTACTCCGTGGTCGCCTCGGCGACGGCGCGCGGATTCTTCGCGGCGCGGCCGGCGACGGACGCCACGGCCGGACCCCACCCGATGGGGTCGAGCGACGAGGAGATCTTCTTCTGCAGATTGTTGAGCACCGGGGCAACTCCAGAACTGGGTCGGTTGGTTACCTCGAGGCTGACACCTCCGCTCGGGGCGCGCACCTTACCGCAAGGTACATGCCGAGTGCACGTTGGGTTGTGCGCGACCTACACCGCCCTGACCTGCCGCCCACCGTGAGTAAAACGCCTGACCTGCATGAATGTGAGTCTGCTCACTCGGTGTCGGAATGTGAGGAGCCGCCACCGCGTCGTCGCTTTGCGACCGTGACCTCCCGGAATGCCTCGTACATCTCCTCCAGAGACCGCCGCTGGGCATTTGTCAGATCCGGGTCCTCGCGAAGTGCCTTGGCCACCGCCGACTCCCCGTCGGTCTCCGGAGTCACCTGTGACACCAGCGCGTCGGCCGACACGTGCAACTGCTCCGCAATCGCATGGAGGACGCGATCGCTCGGCGCCCGCAGATTCCGCTCGATCTGCGACAGATACGGATTCGAGATACCCACCATCGACGCCAGCTGGCGCATCGGAAGTTCCGCGAGTTCGCGCTGGCGTCGGATGAGTTCACCCAGGGTCGTCGGGCGCTCGTCGTCCTGCTTCATGTGGCCAGCATAAGGTCGGTGCCGCCCCGAACCGGCCCCGTCGGATGAGAGGAGCGCGACAGCGACACGGCCGGGGCGCACCCGCGTGTGGTCAACCATCTCTTATTGCGGATAATGGGAGACGTTCCCTGATCAGCGAGAGAGGACAACTCATGCTTGCCCGCACCGACCTGCGCGGTCGTACTCCCACCACTGCGGAGCTGAGGGGCGCATTGCCCCGCGGCGGAGTGGACGTGGACGCGGTGCTGCATCATGTTCGTCCCGTCGTCGAGGACATCCGCGATCGCGGCGCCGACGCGGCGCTCGACTACTGCGAGAAGTTCGACGGAGTCCGGCCCGACAGTGTTCGCGTACCGGCCGCCGAACTCGAACGTGCCCTCGCCGAGATCGATCCTGCAGTGCGCGCGGCCCTCGAAGTCGCCATCGAACGCACCCGCAAGGTGCACGCCGACCAGCGACGCACCGACACCGTCACCGAGGTGGTGCCCGGCGGCACCGTCACCGAACGCTGGGTGCCGGTCGACCGGGTAGGTCTGTACGTGCCCGGCGGAAACGCGGTCTACCCGTCGTCCGTCGTCATGAACGTCGTCCCGGCGCAGGCGGCAGGCGTCGAGTCGCTCGTGATCGCCTCGCCACCCCAGAAGGACTTCGGCGGACTGCCCCACCCGACCATCCTCGCGGCAGCCGCACTGCTCGGCGTCGACGAAGTGTGGGCGGTCGGCGGCGGCCAGGGCATCGCGCTGCTGTCCTACGGCGGCACCGACACCGACGGCGCCGAACTCGCGCCCGTCGACATGATCACCGGCCCCGGCAACATCTACGTCACCGCCGCCAAACGGCTGTGCCGCTCGGTGGTCGGCATCGACGCCGAAGCGGGCCCCACCGAGATCGCGATCCTCGCCGACCACACGGCCGACGCCGTGCACGTCGCCGCCGACATGATCAGCCAGGCCGAACACGACGTCATGGCCGCGTCCGTCCTCGTGACCACGAGTCCAGAACTCGCCGACGCCGTCGACACCGCGCTCGCCGCACAGCTCGAACTCACCAAACACCGCGAACGCGTCGCCACCGCACTGTCCGGAAGCCAGTCCGGCACGGTGCTGGTCGACGACCTCGCGCAGGGCCTGAACGTCGTCAACGCCTACGCGGCCGAACACCTCGAGATCCAGACCGAGAACGCGTCCGCCGTCGCCGCGCAGGTCCGGGCGGCCGGAGCGATCTTCGTCGGTCCATGGGCTCCGGTCTCGCTCGGCGACTACTGCGCGGGCTCGAATCACGTGCTCCCCACCGCGGGCTGCGCGCGTCACCAGTCCGGGCTGAGCGTCCAGACCTTCCTGCGCGGAATCCACGTCGTCGAGTACAACGAGGCAGCCCTGAAGGACGTCTCCGGCCACGTCATCACCCTCGCGAACGCAGAGGATCTGCCCGCACACGGAGAAGCAGTCCGACTGCGCTTCGAGGCACTGAAGTGAGCGCGGCGATCCCGGGCGGCGCGATCACACTCGACGACCTGCCGCTGCGTGAGAACCTGCGGGGCAAATCGCCCTACGGCGCTCCGCAGCTGACGGTGCCGGTCCAACTCAACACGAACGAGAACCCGCACCCGCCGACGAAGGCACTCGTCGACGACGTCGCAGAATCGGTTCGCGAGGCAGCGACACAACTGCACCGCTATCCCGATCGCGACGCCGTCGCCCTGCGCACCGATCTCGCCGCCTACCTCACTCGGCAGACCGGCATCACTGTGGCGCTCGAGAACGTCTGGGCGGCAAACGGATCCAACGAAGTGCTGCAGCAGGTCTCACAGGCGTTCGGCGGACCGGGCCGCAGCGCAATGGGATTCGTTCCGTCGTACTCGATGCACCCCATCATCGCCGACGGGACGCAGACCGAGTGGCTGCCCACTTACCGGCGCGACGACTTCACCCTCGACATCGAAGCCTCCGTCGCCGCGATCCGCGACCGGCAGCCCGACGTCGTGTTCGTCACGAGCCCCAACAACCCGACGGGCCACAGCATCCCACTCGACCAGCTCCGCACGATACTCGACGCCGCCCCCGGCATCGTGATCGTCGACGAGGCATACGCCGAGTTCTCGGCAGTGCCGAGCGCGCTCGCACTGATCGACGAATACCCGGCGAAGATCATCGTCTCCCGCACCATGAGCAAGGCCTTCGCCTTCGCCGGAGGCCGGCTCGGGTATCTCGCGGCAGCCCCGGCCATGATCGACGCGCTGCTGCTGGTCCGGCTGCCGTACCACCTGTCGGTGATCACGCAGGCCGCTGCGCGGGCGGCATTGCGGCACGCCGACGCCACGCTCGGCTCCGTTGCCGAACTGGCCGCGCAACGCGACCGCGTCGCAGCCGCGCTCACCCGGTTCGGCTACGAGGTGATCCCGTCGGATTCCAACTTCATCCTGTTCGGACGCTTCGCCGACGCCGCTGCCACCTGGCAGCGGTACCTCGACCACGGCGTCCTGATCCGGGACGTCGGCATCCCCGGCCATCTGCGCACCACAATCGGACTCGCCCACGAGAACGACGAACTTCTGCGGGTCAGTGAGCTACTCGCCGCAACCGAAATCGAGGAAACCCGATGAGCGATCGCATCGCCAAGGTCGAACGCACCACGAGGGAGTCGAGCATCACCGTCGAGGTGAACCTCGACGGCAGTGGACGCACCGACATCGCGACTGGCATTCCGTTCTACGACCACATGCTCACCGCGCTCGGTCAGCACGGCTCGTTCGACCTGACCGTGCACGCCGAGGGCGATGTCGAGATCGAGGCACACCACACCGTCGAGGACACCGCCATCGTGCTCGGTCAGGCGTTCAACCAGGCCCTCGGCGACAAGCGTGGCATCCGTCGATTCGGCGACTGCTTCATTCCGATGGACGAAACGCTCGCGCACGCCTCCGTCGACGTCTCCGGCCGCCCGTACTGCGTGTTCACCGGTGAACCCGACTACATGGCGCACTCGGTGATCGGCGGCTACCCGGGTGTGCCCTATTCGACTGTGATCAACCGGCACGTGTTCGAATCGTTCGCCTTCCACGCGCGCATCGCGCTGCACGTCCGCGTGCTCTACGGCCGCGATCCGCACCACATCACCGAAGCCGAGTTCAAGGCCGTCGCGCGCGCATTGCGTGAGGCCGTCGAACCGGATCCGCGCGTGAGCGGTGTGCCGTCGACCAAGGGCAGCCTGTAGTCGATGGACGTTCTTCTCACCTACGCCTGCTTCCTCGCAGCGGGGATCACCGCCGGCGGCACCTGGTCGATGTGGAAGTCCCGCAATCTCCTCTTCGCAGGTGTGCTCGCCGCGATCACGGTGCTCGCCGCGATCGCGGGTGTGCTCAGGTTGCTCTGACGTGGCGCAGGACAGTCCGCCACTGCTGAGCGTGCGCGGGCTTCCCGCGGCGTGGTCGCTGTCCGGGGCGGCGTTCGGCGGTTTCTCCCTGCTGCTGCCCGTCGTGCCGTGGGCCATCGCCGAAGCCGGCGGGTCCGACGCGCTCGCGGGGTCCGTGACAGCGGTGTTCATGCTCACCACAGTCCTCACTCAGATCGCGATGCCGCGACTGATCCGCGCCTACGGTCACCGCGCGACGTTGATCGCGGGCTGCCTTTTCCTCGGCCCGCCGTCGTTGCTGTTCCTGCTGTCGATGGCTCCAGCGGCGGTCCTCGGAATCTCCGCGGTGCGCGGGATCGGATTCGGCATGATCACCGTCGCTGCGGCGGCGCTCGTGGGTGAACTGGCACCTCCGCGTCTGCTCGGTCATGCCACGGGGGCGCTGGGCGTGAGCATCGCCGCAGCGCAGATGATCGGACTGCCCGCGGGGCTTGCCATCGCCGAGCGTTTCTCGACCACGCCGGTGTTCGTTCTCGGCGCGATCGTCACATCGGTCGGCCTCGTCGCCGCCTTCAGGCTCCCGGCGACGCACGCGAGAGCAGCCGCGCCGCCCGGTCGCATCCCGATCCGGGTGCTGCTGTTCCCCATGGTGGCGGTCGGAGCAGGGGCGATCGCCTACGGCGGACTGACCTCGCTCCTGCGCATTGCGGTCGCCGACCTTCCCGTCCCGACCGCACTGGCCGTGCTCAGCGCGTCCACCCTCGTCGGGCGCTTCGGTGCAGGTGCTCTCGCCGACCGGTTCGGTGCAGGCCGGATGCTGCCGGTCGGTCTCGGTCTCGCCGCTGTGGCGATGGTGCCGTTCGCACTCATCGCCGACGGCCGGGCAGGCACCGGTGCCCTGCTCGGCGCCTCGGTGTGCTTCGGTCTCGGCTTCGGCATCGTGCAGAACGAAGCGCTGCTCATCGCCTTCCGCCGCGCAGGTTCCGGGCACATCGGGTCTGCGAGTGCAACCTGGAACATCGGCTTCGACGCAGGCACCGGCATCGGATCCTTCGCGCTCGGCGCCGTCGCGGCTGCGGCCGGATATCCGGCGGCCTTCGCGGTCGCGGCGCTGCTCGTCCCCACACTTCCGTTGCTCGCGCGGCTCGCCGGCCCATCCGAGCGTCCCCGTCCCTCCACATAGAATCGACAACCATGAGCGCAACCACGGTGGCCGTCCTCGACTACGGCTCGGGCAATCTCCACTCCGCGACCCGGGCTCTTGCTCGCACCGGCGCGCACGTCGAAGTCACGTCCGATCCGAAGATCGCGCTCGCCGCGGACGGCCTCGTCGTCCCCGGTGTGGGCGC
The DNA here is from genome assembly GCF_042729855.1 of Rhodococcus sp. NPDC060090. Classification (NCBI taxonomy): domain Bacteria; kingdom Bacillati; phylum Actinomycetota; class Actinomycetes; order Mycobacteriales; family Nocardiaceae; genus Rhodococcus; species Rhodococcus sp. NPDC060090. The sequence goes on from NZ_JBHWXB010000022.1 coordinate 47,216, forward strand.
ATTCGACGCGTGCATGCGCGGCCTGCGCAGCGTCGGCGGCGAGAAGATCATCGGCACCCGGCTCGCCGGTGGCCGCCCGGTCCTCGGAATCTGCGTCGGCATGCAGATCCTGTTCGAGAAGGGCGTCGAACACGGCATCGAGACCGAAGGCTGCGGTGAGTGGCCCGGAACCGTCGACCGTCTCGACGCGTCCGTCCTGCCCCACATGGGCTGGAACACCGTCGAGGCGCCGAAGGACTCGGTCCTGTTCGGAGGAATGAACGACGATGCGCGTTTCTACTTCGTCCACACCTACGCGGCGCAGACCTGGGAGCTGCCCGAACCCGAACGGATCGCTCCGCCTCGGCTGACCTGGGCCGAACACGGCAGCCGGTTCCTTGCCGCGGTCGAGAACGGACCGCTCTCGGCGACCCAGTTCCACCCCGAGAAGTCCGGTGACGCCGGCGCTGTCCTGTTGAGGAATTGGGTGGACTCCTTGTGAGCAAGCCCGAGGGGAGCTTGTGAGTAGACCCGAGGACAGGGATGAGCCGACCGGGGACCTCTCGATCGGCAAGCTTGCACTGGCGTCGCTCGGCTCGGCCGCGGCAGTGCTGCTCGTCGCGACTCTCGTCATCGTGGTGCTGCGACCGGAACCGGTGATCGGCCTGATCGTCGCACTGGCCGGGGTCGTGGGCGCGATCGTCGCGATGGGAATCGTGTCCAAGAGGATGACCCGGAAGGCGTTCGGTCCGGGCTCGAAGTGACGGCCGTGAGAAGGTCAACGGCTCCTTCCACCTTCAACGTATATCCGACACCGGGGCTTGCGGCAAGCCCCCGTGCATGCTCCACACTCGTCGTCCTGGGCCGAAGCTGTGCACCTCACGGCATCGTTCGGCCGGGAGAGGGGCGAGATACATGTCGGTCGACGGACCACACACTGATCAGCGGCACGAGGAAGAACTCGAGGTCGAACGACGCTACGTCGCGAGCCTCTACACACGGCTCGACGCCGAGCGCAGTGATGCGAAGGCCCGCTATGTCGCGGCAATGCGCGGAAACGGGACCTCCCCGATGGAACGCGACATCGAGGTGCGATTGCAGGCGCGAGCGGTCGAGCGGCTGGACGTGGCCGACAGCGGGTTGTGTTTCGGGCGGTTGGATGCGACTTCGGGCGAATGCTCCTACATCGGGCGGATAGGGCTCCTCGACGAGGCGAACGACTACGAGTCGCTGTTGCTCGACTGGCGTGCACCGGCGGCGCGACCGTTCTACGTCGCCACCGCCGCGAATCCCGAAGGTATGAGCCGACGCCGCCAGTTCCACACCCGTGGAAGGAATCTCGTCGACTTCACCGATGAATCACTCGGCCGGCCATCGGACCACGAGACCCGAGACGCGGCCCTGCTCGCCGCGGTCACCGCGCCGCGCGGCGACGGCATGCGCGACATCGTGGCGACCATCCAGGCCGAACAGGACGAGATCATCCGCCTCGACCATGCGGGCGTGCTGGTGATCGAGGGTGGTCCCGGAACCGGCAAGACCGTGGTGGCGCTACACCGAGTCGCCTACCTTCTCTACACCCAGCGTGAACAGATGGAACGCCACGGTGTGCTCGTCGTCGGCCCCAACTCGGCGTTCTTGCAGCACATCGGGCGTGTGCTGCCGTCGCTCGGTGAGACCGATGTGGTGTTCACGACCACGGGCGACCTCGTCCCCGGGTTGCACGTCACGGCAGAGGAAGCGCCGGACGTGGCGCGGCTCAAGGGAGCATCGACAATCCTCGATGTGCTCGCGGCAGCGATCGCCGACCGGCAGCGGCAGCCACGCGACCCGATCAGGATCGAGTTGACCGACATCACGGTGCGGATCGATGCCGAGACCGTCCGATGGGCGATCGAGGAAGCCCGGGCGAGTGGACTCCCGCACAACGAGGCACGTGAGGTCTTCACCGAGATCATCACGTGGGTACTCACCGAGCGGGCAATCGCACGGATCGGTCGCGGGTGGCTGGATCGATCGGACACGCAGGCGTGGGAGGACATGCGCTCGGACCTGAGCGCGGAACTCGACGAGCACGACCGATTCACGGCGGCGCTCGACGAACTCTGGCCGATCCTGACACCGGAGGAATTGCTGTCCCAGCTCTACACCTCGCGCGAACGGCTCGGCGCGGCCGGCGCCGAGCCCGCCCTGTGGCGGGCGGACGGCGACGCGTGGACGGTCTCCGATGTCCCCCTGCTCGACGAACTCGTCGATCTGCTGGGACGCACCGGGCCCGTCGACGACACCGCGGAACGCGAACTCGCGGCCGAGTCCGCGTACGCCGCGGGCGTGCTGGACGTTCTGGTGAACCGCGAAGACCACATGGACGACGAGGACCACCTGTTTGCCCAGGACATGCTCTTCGGATCCGACCTGGCGGGGCGCTTCGTCGAGCGCGACACCCGGACTCTCGCCGAGCGTGCTGCCACCGACCGGGAGTGGACCTACCGGCACGTCGTCGTCGACGAAGCCCAGGAACTGTCCGAGATGGACTGGCGCGTGCTGATGCGGCGCTGCCCGGGACGATCCTTCACGATCGTCGGCGATCTCGCGCAGCGTCGCTCCGCTGCGGGCGCGGCATCGTGGGGCGAGATGCTCGACCCGTACGTACCCGGTCGGTGGATGTACCGCTCGTTGACCGTCAACTACCGGACGCCCGCCGAGATCATGGCGGTCGCCGCCGGGGTGCTCGCCGGGTTCGCGCCCGGCATCGTCCCGCCCGAATCGGTGCGCGCATCAGGGGTGACGCCGTGGTCGAGGTCCGTGAGCGGCAGCGAAATGAGGTCCGCTGTAGAAGAGTTCGTGCGAGACGAAGCCGGCCGGGACGGCACGAGCATCGTGATCGGGCCAGCGGACGTCGTCGGCGCGGTGCCCCCATCGGAGACCAAGGGCCTCGAGTTCGACGCGGTCCTCGTCGTCGAACCCGACCGCATCCTCGCCGACGGTCCGCGCGGGCCAGCGGAACTGTATGTCGCGCTGACCCGAGCCACCCACCGTCTCGGCGTCCTGCACCGCGGACCGCTACCGGAAGCTCTGTCCGGACTCGCGGACAGGACTCCACTCACGCCATGACCGCGACCGACGCTCGGGTCAGGACGGGAACCGGACCTGCGCCTGGGTCTTCCCGAGAACGGTGCGTCCCTCGTAGCTCACCGTGATGTCGATCCGTGCGGTGCGCTCGGCGGGGTCGAGGCGGGCGACCTTGGCGGAGATCGACAGGGTCGCGCCGTCGACCGCATCGACGACGACGGGTCGGGTGAACCGCGTCTCGTACGAGATCACCGCGGTGGGATCGCCGATCCACTCCACGACGACTTCCAGTGCCAGGGCTGCGGTGAGCATCCCGTGCGCGAGCACTCCTGGGAGGCCGACCTCGGCGGCAGTGACGTCGTTGTAGTGGATCGGGTTCAAGTCGACCGATGCACCCGCGTAGCGGACCAGATCGTCGCGGGTGATCTTCGGCTGGGCCTTCGCGACGACCGCGCCGATCTCGAGGTCGCCGAATTCGCAGCGGGGGAACGGGCTCATGCGTCACCCCGATGCAGGAAACTGGAGGTCACTGTCGCAACCAGCGCGCCGGTCTCGTCGCAGACCTCACAGATCGTCGAGAGGAACGAATTTCCCGCGCGCTCCGAGACGTCGACGATGGTCAACGTCGTCGACAGATCGTCGCCGGCAACGATGGGCCTGCAGTACTCGATCTTCTCCGAGCCGTGGACCACCCGGTGCAGCTCGATGCCGGTGTCGGGGGACTCCATCAGTTGGGTCACAGCAGGACCCAATACCACGGTGCTGAAGGTCGGTGGTGCCACCACGTCGGTGAACCCGGCTGCGCGGGACGCCTCGACGTCGTGATGGAGCGGGTTCGTCGAGCGTACGGCGCGGGCGAATTCACGGATCTTCTCGCGGCCGACGAGATAGTTCGTCGGTGGGAAGACCCGACCTGCGAGATCAGGGTTCAGGGGTGCCATCCGCAGAGCTTATCGGGGTGTGAGTCCGGGCCGGTGCCGGAATCGTCCGTTGCGGCCGACAATCGCTGCGCGAACAGCCGGCACGAACGTAGAAGCGCCTCGCTGCCATCGATCCTGAAGTCGGCATCGACGAAGGCGAGGATGAGGACGAGCCACTGCCACGAGTCCACATCGAGGCCGACAGCTGTGCGATCGTCGTTCGCGGAGCGGATCCGGGCGTCCTGGAACTTCAGCGCGTCGACTACGTGCTCGACCGGCGCGTCGACCAGCAGATCCACCGGTTCCTTGCCTCGGCGGAGGTTCTGACGAAGGTAAGCCGACGCCGAGTCGGCAGGCAGATCCCGTACCGGGTAGCGGTGCCCGGTACGGACCGGTTCGTGCACGCGGTCGACCCGGAAGACGCGCCAGTCCTTGCGGTGGGTGTCCCAGCCCATCAGGTACCAGCGCAGGAGGTGGTGGATCTGGCGGTACGGGTCGACGCGTCGCTCGGTGGTGTTCCCCGCTGCGTCGACATAGCGGAAGGTGATCGTCTCCCGGTGCGCGATCGCCTCGGCGATGGTGCTCAGGTGCTGTGCGGTCACCGTCGGTGCCTGCTGGGGGCTGGTCTCCAGTCCGGCACGGATCGCGGTGAGCAGCGGGCGGAGACGGGTGGGCAGGAACTGGTCGAGTTTGCCGTACGCCCGGGTCGCCGCATCGTCGATGCCACCTTCTGCGGGCCCCGAAGCGGCGAGTGCGGCGAGTGCCAGCAGTGTGGCGACGGCCTCGTCGTCGTCGAGAACGAGCGGTGGCATCGTTCGCCCGGCGGCGAGTCGGTAGAAACCGCCGGGGCCGGGCTGCGTCTCGACCGGGTACCCGTACCTGCGAAGACGGTCGATGTCGCGGCGCACCGTCCGCGGACCGACTTCGAGCCGGCGTGCGAGTTCGTCGCCACCGATCGCGCGGCCGGTCTGCAGGACAGACAACAGCACGAGCATCCGTTCCGTCACATCGGCCATGCCCCGATTCTTCCCGAAAATGCGGTCAGGATCCGGCCGCATCCGGCCATACCGTCGACGTATGGCACCAACGCGACACATCACCGTCCGCCGGGCACACACCAACAACCTGGTCGACCTCGACCTCGACATCCCGCGCCACCGGCTGGTCGTCGTCGTCGGGGTGTCCGGCTCGGGCAAATCGTCGCTGGTATTCGACACGATCGCGGCCGAGGCGGGTTACCAGCTGGGCGAGACGTTCCCGCCGTTCACCAGGAACCGACTGCCGAAATGGAGCCGGCCCGACGCCGAACGCATCGCGGGTCTGACCCCCGTCATCGTCATCGATCAGCGCAGGATCGGCGGAAACGCCCGTTCGACCGTCGGCACCATCACCGATACCTGGACCTACCTGAGATTGCTGTACTCGCGCATCGGGACACCGCACGTGGGCGAATCGAATTGCTTCTCGTTCAACGACCCCGCGGGAATGTGCCCCACCTGCTCGGGCCTGGGCGAAGTCGTCGCCAGTGCAGTCGAACGTTTCCTGGACCTCGACAAGTCGCTTGCCGACGGCGCCATCGTGCTCCCGGGCTTCGGCCACGGCGGATACTGGTACTCGTTGTACGCCGACATCGGCACGTTCGACGCTCATACCCCGCTCCGGCAATGGAGCGAGGCCGAACGCGACGCACTCTTGTACGGCGGTGAGGCCGCGGCGAAACTGGGCCGCAGGACGCCGAAGGAGTACGAGGGCGTCGTCCCGCGATTCGAACGCATCTACCTGCACACCTCCGACCATCTGTCCGAACGCAAACAGGACACCATCCGCCGCTTCACGAGCGCGCAGACCTGTCCCGAGTGCGACGGCGACCGGCTGAACAAAGCCGCCCGCACCGCGGTCGTGCTCGGCCGCACACCCGGTGAGATGTCTCGTCTCGAAATCGCCGAACTCCTCGACGTCGTCCGCACGCTCGACTCCGCCCGCGTCGCGCCGGTCGTCGCCGCGCTGACGGAACGGCTCGACGCGATGGTGAGGATCGGACTCGGATACCTGACGCTCGCCCGCCCGACCACGAGCCTGTCCGGCGGCGAATCCCAGCGCATCAAGACGGTCCGGCATCTCGGATCGAGCCTGACCGAGATGACCTACGTGGTCGACGAACCGACGGTGGGGCTGCACCCGAGTGATGTCGAATCGATGGTCGAATTGCTCGAACACCTCTGTAGCAGTGGTAACAGCGTGCTGGTCGTCGAACACGACCCCGCGGTGATGGCCCGGGCAGACGAGGTGATCGAGATCGGCCCGGGCGCCGGCGCCGCCGGTGGTCGACTCGTGTTCCAAGGGACATTCGACGACCTGCGCCGCGGCGACACTCCGACCGGACGTGCCCTGCGTCGGCGCGCACTGCCCGAGCGTGCACCCCGCCCCGAGACCGGGTATCTCACCGTCGCCGACGCACGACGCAACAACCTGCAGCATCTCACCGTGCAGATCCCCAGGAGCGTGATGACGGTGCTCACGGGTGTTGCAGGGTCCGGGAAGTCCAGTCTCGCTGCGGAACTCGTCGAACAGCACGAGGCCATCGTCATCGACCAGAAACCGGTGAGCACCAACCGTCGCTCCACCCCGATCACCTACACCGGAATCGCACCCGCGATCCGGAGACTGTTCGCGCGCCGTAACGACGTGCCGGCGAGTCTGTTCAGCGCCAACTCCGACGGCGGGTGCCCGGAGTGCAAGGGCACCGGCGTCATCTACACCGACCTCGCGTTCATGGAGGGGCGCGAAGTCATGTGCGAGACGTGCCACGGACGTCGATTCACACCCGAGGTCCTCGCGCGCACCGTCGACGGGCTGTCCATCGCGGACGTGGACGATCTGACCGTCGAGCAGGCAGTTGCCCGGTTGCCCGACAAGGGCATCGCCCGCGCGCTGGAGCAGCTCGCGGCGGTCGGCCTGGACTATCTGCGTCTGGGACAGTCGTTGAGCACGCTCTCGGGTGGAGAATGCCAGCGAGTCAAGATCGCCAAGGAACTGCGGCAGGTGGAACAGACCACCACCTATGTCCTCGACGAACCAACCACCGGGCTGCACATGAGCGACATCGACGCGCTCCTGCACGTCCTCGACAGACTCGTCGAACAGGGGAACGATGTGGTGGTCATCGAGCACAACCTCGACGTCATCCGCCGAGCGGACTGGCTGATCGATCTCGGCCCCGGACCCGGCCGACACGGCGGGACGATCCTGTTCGAGGGACGTGTCGCCGACTACACCGGATACGACACACCCACGTGTCGCGCGCTGGCCGACGCCGGCGTGGAGTGAGTCCGCACCACGCCGACCCGCCGCGCGAACGACACCGTTTTCGGGCATCGTCGAGGCAGGCACTACTGTAGGCCCAGTGAGCCTGGTCCTTTTGCCTGCAGTCGACGTTGCCAACGGTGAAGCAGTTCGCCTCGTCCAGGGAGAGGCGGGCAGTGAAACCGGCTACGGTTCCCCGCGCGACGCCGCCTTCGAATGGCAGAACGCCGGTGCCGAATGGGTACATATGGTCGATCTCGACGCGGCCTTCGGTCGCGGCGACAACCGTGAACTCATCGCGCAGGTGGTCGGTGAACTCGACGTCAAGGTCGAACTGTCCGGTGGCATCCGCGACGACGCCACCCTCGCTGCGGCCCTCGCGACCGGCTGCGCGCGGGTGAATCTCGGCACCGCCGCCATCGAGAACCCCGAGTGGTGCGCACGCGTCATCGGCGAGTACGGCGACCGCATCGCCGTCGGCCTCGACGTCAAGCTCATCGACGGCGAATGGCGCCTCCGCGGGCGCGGCTGGGTGTCCGACGGCGGCGACCTGTGGGAGACCCTCGAACGCCTCAACAGCGAAGGATGCTCCCGCTACGTCGTCACGGACGTCACCAAGGACGGCACCCTCAGCGGACCGAACCTCGATCTGCTCGGCTCGGTGTGCAACGCCACCGACGCCCCTGTCGTGGCCTCCGGTGGCGTCTCGACCGTCGACGATCTGCGCGCGATCGCCACGCTCGTCGACGAAGGCATCGAAGGCGCAATCATCGGCAAAGCCCTCTACGCAGGCCGTTTCACTCTTCCCGAAGCACTCGACGCGGTCTCACGCTGACGTCGATGGCCGCGAACACGGACCGCGAACACCTCCTCGCTGTGGCGAGCGAGGTACTCGACGGTGTGTCCGAACGGTTCGTCACCGGTCACGGAGCGCCACGGTCGGTAGACAAGGGGCGCAACGACTTCGCCACCGAACTCGACCTCGAACTCGAACGTCGCATCGGCGGTGAACTCTCCGACCGCACAGGTATCCCCGTGCACGGGGAAGAGTTCGGAGGACCGTCGGCGAGCAGCGGAGCCGTGTGGCTGCTCGACCCCATCGACGGCACCATCAACTATTCGGCCGGACTCCCGACGGCGGGCATCCTGCTCTCGCTCGTCCAGGACGGCGAACCGGTGGTGGGACTGACATGGATGCCGCTGATCGGTCACAAGTTCTCCGCAGTGGTCGACGGTCCGCTGTTGTTCAACGGTGAGCCCCGCAAGCGGCTCGAGCCCCAGCGGCTCGAAGACCACATGGTCGCCGTCGGCAGTTTCGACGTCGACAGTCGCGGCCGCGTCCCCGGCCGTACCCGCTTGTCCGTGATCACCGAACTGAGCCGGCGGGTTGCGCGGCTACGCATGCACGGCTCGACAGGCATCGACCTCGCCTACACCGCGTCGGGGGCACTCGGCGGCGCGGTCGTGTTCGGTCACCATCCCTGGGACAATTGTGCGGGGGTTGCGCTCGTCCGTGCAGCCGGTGGGATCGCCACCGACTTCGAAGGCAAGCCGTGGCGTATCGGGTGCGGATCCGTACTCGCTGCAGCGCCCGGAATCCACGATGAAATATTGGACATTCTGAGATCCGTGAGGACGGAGTCTCGTTCAGAAGGAGAATCCCGATGACGCTCGCCGTGCGAGTGATCCCCTGCCTCGACGTCGACGCCGGACGGGTCGTCAAGGGAGTCAACTTCGAAAACCTCCGCGACGCCGGCGACCCCGTCGAGCTCGCTGCCCTCTACGACGCTCAGGGCGCCGACGAACTGACCTTCCTCGACGTGACCGCCTCGAGCGGTGATCGCGGCACGATGCTCGACGTCGTCACCCGTACTGCTGAGCAGGTCTTCATCCCGCTCACCGTCGGCGGCGGGGTTCGCACCGTCGACGACGTCGACCGGCTGCTGCGCGCGGGCGCCGACAAGGTCTCGGTGAACACCGCCGCGATCGCGCGCCCCGAAGTGCTGCGCGAGATGTCGGAGCGGTTCGGCTCCCAGTGCATCGTGTTGTCCGTCGACGCCCGCACGGTTCCGGACGGGCAGGAAGCCACCCCGTCGGGTTGGGAGGTCACCACCCACGGTGGTCGCCGCGGTACAGGTATCGACGCGGTCGAATGGGCGCGACGCGGTGCGGAACTCGGAGTGGGGGAGATCCTTCTCAATTCGATGGATGCCGACGGCACCAAAGCCGGTTTCGACCTGAAGATGATCGAATCCGTGCGCGCCGCGGTAGATGTCCCCGTGATCGCCTCGGGCGGAGCCGGCGCCGTGGAGCACTTCGCGCCGGCAGTGAAGGCAGGTGCGGACGCCGTGCTCGCGGCGAGCGTGTTCCACTTCCGTGAACTCACGATCGGGCAGGTCAAGGACGCGATGCGCGCGGAAGGAATTGTGGTTCGATGAGTAACATCCTGAAGCCGGAGATCGCAGCCCGACTCAAGCGTAACGAGGACGGACTGTTCGCCGCGGTCGTGCAGGAGAAGGCCACCGGCGCGGTTCTGATGATGGCGTGGATGGACGACGAGGCGCTCGCGCGCACCCTCGCGACCCGCAAGGCCACCTACTTCTCGCGGTCCCGCAACCAGTACTGGGTCAAGGGCGAGACATCGGGACACACCCAATACGTGCACGAGGTGCGCCTCGACTGCGACGGCGACACCGTGTTGCTCGTCGTCGACCAGGTCGGTGCGGCATGCCACACGGGTACGCATACGTGCTTCGACACCGACGTGCTGCTGTAGTCGGAGAAGGATTTCTCGGCGAATCACGCCCGACCGTCCGCACTGCGGTGGTCGGGCGTGTTCGTCGTGCGCGGCGGCCCGCTGAGCCGGCGCGCCGCACGTCATACCTCCGGTGGTGACGGATCATGGTTATGTGTACTTGATCTGTGTGATGTGACACAGGCCAGTCGCGATATCGCCACAGGGGGCTCGGCGGTGTCGGAGTTCTTGCTGGATGGGCCGGTATGCGAAACGTTCCGGGATTACCCCGGCGGCCGACTCTCGGGAAGTCCCGGCGCGTCCGGAATTGACTCTGAATCATGTTGTAGTGCAGCCGATATCCCGCTTCGGTTCAGTCGATACCGTGCAGATGTGCGGGTGCGCAGGATTGCCGCGGCAGGGATCGGAGGACGATGCTGCCGAAGTCTTCGAAGCGCCGGATCGGCAGTGGCTGTGATCCAGATCTCTGAATTCGGGTGGAAGTGGCATCAGGCACGATCGCTTGAAGGCGCTCAACCTGCGGCGTTACCTGGTTGTGACCTCAAGGCCGCTGAATTGTGATCCGTCAGGGATGAACGACCTCCTTCGATACACGCGTGCGGCCCCCATATCGGAGGCCGAACCGAACTCGGTCGAATCTTGGAGCACGACCCATGTCTATTTCACATTCGCGTCATATCCGTGTCGCGATCGCCGCTGCAGCCCTGATCGGAGCGGCTACCACCGCCGTCGTCGGTACGTCCGATGCACACGCCCGTACGGCGGCTCACGCCGATGCGGTGGTTTCCGAGCCTACCCGGCACCAGGAGCCCGGCAACCTGCTCATGGCATTGGAGTTCCCCGGCCTTCCGTCGGAGGAGTGGACCGACGCGGACGAGTTTGCACTGTCCGCCTCTGTTGAATCTGTGGTCGAGTCCTCGGACGCACCCGTCAGCACGCCGGAGCCCGCCCCTGCTGTCGCTCCGGCCCCCGAGCCTGCGCCCCCCGCAGTCACCCCCGACGATCTGCGGCACATCGTGCCGGGGATCCCGGGCGAGAAGATCGATCAGTACATCGCCCCGCTGAACGCCGCGATGGCGCACAACGGCATCGACACCCCGGTCCGCCAGGCGGCGTTCATCGCGCAGCTCGCCGTCGAGTCCGACTCCTTCCGGACCTTCGAGGAGTACGCCTCCGGACGTGCCTACGAGGGTCGAGCCGACCTCGGCAACACCCAACCCGGAGACGGTGAGCGCTACAAGGGTCGCGGCGCGATCCAGATCACCGGTCGTCACAACTACGAGAAGCTGAGTCAGCACACGGGGGTGGACTTCGTCGCGAACCCCGAGTTGCTCGCCGCGCCGGAGAACGCCTTCACGACCGCTGCCTGGTACTGGACGTCACGCGACCTCAACAACGTCGCAGACACAGCAGGAATCGTCCGGGTGTCGGAACTCGTCAACGGTGGTCACCACGCGCTGTCCCGGCGCATCGCCGATTTCGAGCGAGGACTGAACGTGCTGCTCGCGCCGTAGGACCGACATACGCATCGTCACGGTGTGACGTCACCGTTCTCCGCGCTGCGGCTACAGTGCGTCCATGCCTTTGATCCAGATCAGCCAGACTCCCGGCCTCACGGACGAACAGAAGGCGACGGTGATCGCTGAGGTCACCCGTGCCTACGCTGACGCGGCAGGTAAGAATCCGTCATCGGTGTGGGTGACGATCACCGAGGTTCCGCGCGAGAACTGGGGTGTCGGCGGCACGCCTCTCGGGTAGGCCCGTCAGGATGATCGGACCATGGTGAGTTGGTGCACCCGGGCACCCTTGTAGCGAAGTCCGGGGACGGGCGGAGTCGTACCGTGCGGGGTGAACCCCATCCGCTCGAAGAACCGTGCAGCCCTGGCGTTCTCGACCAGCGTCTGAAGATGACAGCCCGGTACCTGCTCGGCGCGAAGGTGATCGAACCAGGCGTCCATCAGTCCGGTGGCGGCGCCGGTGCCGCGGGCTTCCGGTGCGACGTTGATGTGCAGGTGTGCCGGCCACCGTGGATCACGGAGGTCGCCTGCCGTGGGGGTCCTGCGGATCGTGGCTGCGGCCGCGTCGAGCATGCTGCGGCCGAAGAACGCGGCGGCCTGCCTGGTCCGAAACGGTCGGTGTCGACGGAGGGCCTCGGTGATACGTGTGTCCTCGCTCGGGAACGCCTCGGTATCGACGCACCCGGTGAGGTAGCCGACGAGGGCCCCCTCGTTCTCCGCGACGAACAGCGATGCGGGTTCGCGGTCCATGTACGGATCGAGGTAGACGGCCGCCTCGGAATCGTAGTGCCCCCACAGTGATTCGGTAGGAGATCCCTGTCCTGCGCGTTCGAACAGTGCGCGCAAGGCGGTTCGATCGCGGTCGTCGAATCCCCGAATTCGCATTCGGTCACCCTACACCGGCGATCAAGCCTTCCCGGTGCCCTCGGCGATTCCCTTGTCGAGCTGGGTCAGCAGAGCAGCCCCTAGGGTCGTCAGGGTATCGACCTGTTCGTCGTCGAGTCCGTCGAACACGAGGCGGCGAACGGTGTCGACATGCCCGGGTGCAGCCTCGGTGACCTTGGTGTACCCATCGTCGGTGAGCACCGCGTACGAGCCGCGGCTGTGCGGGATGGATTCGCGACAGACCCAGCCCCGCTTGGAAAGTCGGGTGATGACGTGGGAGAGCCGCGACAGTGACGCGTTGGCGTCCTCGGCCAGAACCGACAGCTGCAGACGACGATCGGGAGCCTCCGACAGAACTGCGAGTACGAAGTACTCGAAGTGTGTGAGGTCGGCGTCGCGTTGCATCTGCGTGTCGAGCGCCGCAGGTAGCCGAGTGATTACGGACACGAGCGAACGCCACGCCGTCTGCTGTCGGTCGTCGAGCCACCGGGGTTCGTCGCTGCTCATGGTCGAAACCAGCCTTTCTTGCTGTCGCGCTGCTCGTGTCAGCCTGTCAAACCGGTCGGCGACGGCCGGTGGCGGGGAATGAAAGCCGGGCGGTGGAGCGTTCACGTGTATGATACTTGAAGCTTCAATATAAGGAGAGTCATGAACGCGTTGCCCGCGCTGTTCGTCAGCCACGGTGCTCCACCCCTCGTCGACAGCGAGCTGTGGGTCTCCCAGCTGGAGACGTGGTCGTCGAACCTGCCGCGTCCCACCGCGATCCTGATGGTGTCCGCGCACTGGGAGTCGGCGCCGCTCACGATCGGCTCGACCACCACCGGTACACCTCTGACATACGACTTCGGTGGGTTCCCGCGCCGCTTCTACGAGGTCACCTACGAGTCCCCGGGCGCGCCCGATCTGGCACGCAAGGTCGCGGCACTGATGCCCGACGACGAGCCGGTGGTCCAGCAACCCCACCGCGGTCTCGACCACGGTGCATACGTCCCACTCACCGTGATGTACCCCGGCGCCGACATCCCCGTGCTGCAGATCTCGCTGCCGAGCCTCGACCCCGCGCGCCTGCTGGCCCTGGGTGAGCGACTGCGCCCGCTACGCGACGAAGGTGTGTTGATCATCGGGTCGGGATTCACCACCCACGGCCTGCCGTTCCTGCGAGACATGCGCCCGGAGGCTCCCGCGCCGAGCTGGTCCGCAGAGTTCGACCACTGGGCCGCCGAAAATCTCGCCGCCGGCGACATCGACACCCTGCTCGACTTCGAGCGCCGTGCACCGGGTATGCCGTACGCCCACCCGTCCACCGAGCACTTCGCGCCACTGTTCGTGACCCTCGGTGCGTCCAGTGACCCCGGACAGCAACCGGACCAGGTCGTCGACGGCTTCTGGCTCGGTTTGGCGAAGCGCTCTTTCCAGGTCGCGTAGGGCTGCCGACGCGCCCGGCGACCCGCGGCTGAGCCTGCTGCCGCGGTGCCTGGGATGATGAGCCCATGTCCGGCGAGCCCACCACCATTCCCGCAGCCACCACGACCACGTCCGCCGGGGGGTGGTCGGACTCCACCACCTCCCGGGAACAATTCCGGCTGCTCGCGGCCGAGCACCGCGTGGTCCCGGTGACCCGCAAGGTGCTGGCCGACGCGGAGACCCCGCTGTCGGCGTACCGGAAGCTTGCGGCCGACCGGCCCGGCACGTTCCTGCTGGAATCAGCAGAGAACGGACGGTCGTGGTCGCGCTGGTCGTTCATCGGCGCAGGGAGCCCCGCGGCGTTGACGGTTGTCGACGGTGAGGCCGCATGGTTCGGCCACGTACCCGCGGGGGCTCCTGCCGGCGGAAACCCGATCGACGTGCTCGACGAGACCCTTGCGCTGTTGCACACCGACCGCATTCACGGACTGCCGCCGCTCACCGGAGGCATGGTCGGGTATCTGGGCTACGACATCGTCCGCCATCTGGAGAAGTTGCCCTCGCTCGCTGCCGACGACCTGCAGGTCCCCGAGATGGTCATGTTGCTCGCGACCGATCTCGCCGCTGTGGACCATCACGAGGGCACGATCTGGCTGATCGCGAACGCAGTCAACTGGGACGGGTCCGACGAACGCGTGGACGAGGCCTACGACGACGCCGTCGCGCGCCTCGACCGCATGACAGCCGACCTGGCCGCTCCCGCGTCGTCGACCGTCACCACCTTCTCGAAGCCTGAGCCCGACTACCGGCGTCAGCGCACCACCGAATCGTTCTGCACCGACGTGCGTAAGCTCATCGGCGACGTCGAAGCCGGTGAGGCATTCCAGGTGGTGCTCTCGCAGCGATTCGAAATCGATTGTGAGGCAGAACCGTTCGATGTGTACCGGATGCTTCGCGCCTCGAACCCGAGCCCGTACATGTTTCTGGTCCACATCCCCGACGCCGACGGCGGGACGGCGTTCTCGATCGTCGGCTCCAGCCCCGAAGCGCTCGTGACGGTCGTCGACGGTGTCGCCACGACGCACCCCATCGCGGGCACCCGTTGGCGCGGCAAGGACGAAGAGGAGGACATCCTTCTCGAGAAGGACCTCATCGCCGACGAGAAGGAGAACGCCGAGCACCTCATGCTCGTCGATCTCGGCCGCAACGATCTGGGACGTGTCTGTGAGCCCGGCACCGTCAAGGTGCACGACTACCGGCACATCGAGCGCTACAGCCACGTCATGCACCTGGTGTCGACAGTCACCGGGCACCTCGCCGACGGCAAGCACGCCCTCGATGCCGTGACTGCCTGTTTCCCGGCGGGGACCCTGTCGGGCGCACCCAAGGTGCGGGCGATGGAACTCATCGAGGAACTCGAACCGACCCGCCGCGGCATCTACGGTGGGATCGTCGGATACCTCGACTTCGCCGGCGACGCCGACACTGCGATCGCGATCCGTTCCGCCCTCGTCAAGAACGGGGTGGCCTACGTGCAGGCCGGTGCGGGCGTGGTCGCCGATTCGGTACCCGAGGCCGAGGACGCCGAGGCGCGGAACAAGGCCATGTCCGCGCTCGCCGCGGTCGCCGCGGCAGCCACCCTGACCCCGTACGGAGGCGACGCCGAGTGACAGACCCGGAACCCACCCAGTCGGAACCCACCCAGTCGGAACCCACAGCCGACGACTCGACCCGGCCGGTGCGGCGACGATCGACCGCGCTTGCCGCGGTGCTCCTCGTCGTCGCGGCCGCAGCGCTGTGGGCATCGAGCCGTATGACCTGGGTGCAGGTGGACTCGGCCGATGGTCTCGGCACCGACCGGATCACCGACCTGGACGGCGGCACCTGGGCTGCCGCGACCACCCCGCTCGCCTTGGCGCTGCTCGCAGCGGTGGCCGCGGCGTTCGCGGTGCGTGGCCGTGCGGTGCGGATCGTGGCCGGCGCGGTGGCACTCGTGGCGGTGGCCGCGGCGATTCCGGTGGTGCAGTTGTTCACCTCCGGGGTGGATCCGGACACTGCGCAACAGGTCGCCGAGCTGCCCGGTCGAGCCGCAGTGGTGGCCACCGAGGTTTTCCCGCTGCCCGCGATCCTCGCCGGTGTCGGCGCGTGTGTGGCACTTGCCGCGGCGGTCGCGTTGTGGCGTACGCCGAGTGCACAGGCCGGCCTGTCATCGAAGTACGACGCTCCCGCTGCGCGCCGTGAGGCGGCTGTGCGCAGCGCTGAAGCGGACGAGCCGGTGTCCGAGCGGACCCTGTGGGACAGCATCGATGCGGGGCACGATCCGACCGTCGACCACGAGGGCGACGATGCCGAAGGCGACCCCGACACGAAGTCGGGCGAATCGGGGACCCGCCGCTGAGTGGTGTGGCGAGGCGGACTAGGCTGGACACTACTTCCGATGAAGTTCATCACATCGGGATTGACATGGGGCGAAAGGACTCGAGCCACGATGACAGTTCTCGACTCGATTCTCGAAGGAGTGCGCGCAGACGTCGCCGCTCGGGAGGCGGTCGTCGACTTCGCTTCCGTCAAGGCCGCTGCGGCCGCTGCACCCTCGCCGATCGACGCCAAGGCGGCGTTGCTCGAGCCGGGTATCGCGGTGATCGCCGAGGTGAAGCGCGCAAGCCCGTCGAAGGGTGCGCTCGCCGAGATCGGCGACCCGGCCGAGCTCGCCAAGGCATACGAGGCCGGCGGTGCTCGCGCGATCAGCGTGCTGACGGAGGAACGTCGATTCCACGGCAGCCTCGCCGATCTCGACGCTGTGCGTCGTGCTGTGCGTATCCCCGTGCTGCGCAAGGACTTCGTCGTCGGCCCGTACCAGATCCACGAGGCACGCGCGCACGGCGCCGACATCGTGCTGCTGATCGTCGCTGCCCTCGAGCAGACCGTGCTGCACTCGCTCATCGAACGCGTCGAGTCCCTCGGGATGACCGCGCTCGTCGAGGCGCACACCGAGGAGGAGGCCGACCGGGCGCTCGAGGCCGGTGCCAGTGTCATCGGGATCAACGCGCGCAACCTCAAGACCCTCGAAGTCGACAAGAACACCTTCGGCCGAATCGCGCCGGGACTACCCTCCGACGTCCTCAAGATTGCCGAGTCGGGCGTTCGTGGGCCGGCCGACCTGCTTGCGTACGCGGGGGCAGGGGCCGACGCAGTGCTTGTGGGTGAAGGCCTGGTCACCAGCGGTGATCCGCGCCAGGCCGTCGCGGAACTGGTCACGGTCGGCACGCATCCGTCGTGCCCGAAGCCGTCGCGCTGAGCACGACACCGCGCCCGTCCCGCTCCGGGGACGGACCCGCGCAACCCGGCGGTGAACTGACGCCGCCGGTGGGGCAGACTGGACCTGTGACTGCAGACGATCCCGCACTGTCCGCCAAAGGTCGCGGACTTCCCCTCATGAGCGAAGCCGTCTCGACTTCGACCGCGCATGAACCCGATGCCCGAGGGCATTTCGGAGTATTCGGCGGACGCTACGTTCCCGAAGCTCTCATGGCGGTCATCGAAGAGGTCACCGCGGCGTTCGAGAAGGAGCGCACCGATCCCGGGTTCCTCGCCGAACTCGACAGGCTTCAGCGTGATTACACCGGGCGCCCGTCGCCCGTCTACGAAGCCACCCGCCTGAGTGAGCACGCCGGGGGAGCTCGCATCCTGCTCAAGCGTGAGGACCTCAACCACACCGGCTCGCACAAGATCAACAATGTGCTGGGTCAGGCGTTGCTCGCCAAGCGAATGGGCAAGACCCGTGTCATCGCCGAGACCGGTGCCGGGCAGCACGGCGTGGCCACCGCCACCGCATGCGCCCTGCTCGGGCTCGAATGTCGCGTGTACATGGGTGAGGTCGACACCGAACGTCAGGCGCTCAACGTCGCCCGCATGCGCCTGCTCGGCGCCGAGGTCATTGCGGCGAAGACCGGCTCGCGCACCCTCAAGGATGCGATCAACGAGGCGATGCGCGACTGGGTCACCAACGCGGACAACACCTACTACTGCTTCGGCACCGCTGCCGGACCACACCCGTTCCCCGCGATGGTCCGCGATTTCCAGCGCATCATCGGCCTCGAGGCGCGCGCGCAGGTCCGCGAACTGACGGGCCGTCTCCCCGACGCGGTCGTCGCATGCGTCGGCGGCGGCTCCAACGCGATCGGAATCTTCCACCCCTTCATCGACGACGCGTCGGTCAAGCTCGTCGGCTTCGAAGCAGGCGGCGACGGGGTCGAGACCGGCCGACATGCCGCGACCATCGGCGGTGGCACTTACGGGGCTCTGCACGGCGCATACTCGTATCTGCTGCAGGACGAGGACGGCCAGACCATCGAATCGCACTCGATCTCGGCGGGCCTCGACTATCCCGGAGTCGGCCCCGAACATTCGTGGCTCAACGACACCGGTCGCGCCGAGTACCGTGCGATCACCGATACCGAAGCGATGGACGCGTTCGGACTGCTGTGCCGCACCGAGGGGATCATTCCCGCGATCGAGTCGGCGCACGCCGTCGCAGGTGCACTGAAGCTCGGCCCCGAACTCGGTGCGGGTGCGATCGTTCTCGTGAACCTGTCCGGTCGCGGCGACAAGGACGTCGACACCGCGGCCAAGTGGTTCGGGTATCTCCCCGCCGACAACGACACCAGCACCGAAGGAGCAGCGCAGTGAGTGCCCCGCACGAACGCCTCACCGAGATCTTCGCGACCTGCCGCGCCGAGAAGCGTGCTGCACTCGTCGGATATCTGCCCGTCGGATACCCCACGGTCGACAAGTCCCTCGAGGCCATGACGACCCTCGTCGAGGGCGGCTGCGACCTCATCGAGGTCGGGATTCCCTACAGTGACCCTGTCATGGACGGCACCACGATCCAGGATGCGGCGTTCGAGGCCATCGCGAACGGCGTGCGGGTACGCGACGTGTTCACCGCCGTCGAGGCGATCACCGCCGCCGGTGGTGCCGCCGTCGTCATGACCTACTGGAACCTCGTGATGAAGTACGGCGTCGATAACTTCGCCAGCGACCTCGCGGCCGCCGGCGGACTCGGCATCATCACTCCGGACCTGATCCCCGACGAGGCCGCAGACTGGATTGCAGCCTCCGACAAGTACGGACTCGGACGCACCTTCCTCGTCTCGCCGTCGTCGACCAACGAGCGTCTCGTGAACACCCTCGAACAGTGCCGCGGATTCGTCTACGCCACCTCCACGATGGGCGTGACCGGTGCACGCGACGTCGTCGACAACCGCGCACCCGAACTCGTGGCCCGGGCGCGCCTGCACTCGGACATCCCGGTCGGTGTCGGTCTCGGTGTCCGCAACGGCGCCCAGGCAGCGGAGATCGCAGGCTACGCTGACGGTGTCATCGTCGGTTCGGCGCTGGTCACCGCAGTCGCTCAGGGCCGTGACGCCCTGCTCGCGCTGACGCAGGATCTCGCGAAGGGCGCACGCTCCGCTACCGTGGCGTCGTGACTTCGACCGCAGCAGTCCTGGCCTACCTACCCAGCCCACCGCAAGGTGTCTGGTACGTGGGACCGTTTGCCCTCCGCGCCTACGCACTCTGCATCATCGTCGGCATCATCGTCGCAATCTGGTGGGGCGATCGCCGCTGGGTCGCCCGCGGCGGGCAAGCAGGAACGGTCCTCGACATCGCCGTGTGGGCAGTGCCGTTCGGCCTCATCGGTGGCCGCCTCTATCACGTCGCAACCGACTGGCAGAAGTACTTCGGTGACGGCGCCGACCCGATGGATGCTCTGAAGATCTGGGAGGGCGGCCTCGGGATCTGGGGCGCCGTGGCCTTCGGTGCACTCGGTGCGTGGATAGGCTGCCGTCGACGGGGTATCCCGTTGCCGGCATTCGGTGACGCCCTCGCGCCGGCGATTCTGCTCGCCCAGGCCATCGGCAGGCTCGGAAACTGGTTCAACCAGGAACTGTACGGTCGCGAGACCACCGTGCCGTGGGGTCTCGAGATCTACGAGCGCGCCGACGATGCGGGCCGGAGTGCGCCGGGGCTGATCGACGGAGTGTCGACCGGTGTGGTCGCGTTCGTCGTCCACCCGACATTCCTGTACGAGCTGCTGTGGAACGTGGCAGTGGTCATTCTGCTGGTACTCGTCGATCGCAAGTTCACGATCGGTCACGGCCGTCTCTTCGCGCTGTACGTGGCCGGCTACTGTGCAGGCCGATTCTGGATCGAGCTCATGCGCGCCGACACCGCCACCGAGATCGCGGGTATCCGCATCAACAGCTTCACCTCGGGCATCGTGTTCGTGCTCGCCGTGGCCTACGTGATCTTCGCCCGTAAGGGCAGGGAAGCACCCGAGACACTCGACCCCGGTGCAGCGGAAGCCGAGGTTGCTACAGCAGAAGATGCGGCAACCGCAGAGGCGAAGACCGGCGCGAAAGATGCCGACGGCGGGCAGAAGGAGCCGAAGGAGAGCGACCAGGCGGCGGATCCGGACGAGTCCGACTCCGCCGGTAAGGTCGGAAACGGTACGTCCGGCACGAGCAAGGGGGAGAAGAAGTGACCACACCCGATCCCGGTAACTCGGACAAGCGGGGCGCCCCGGAGGGGCGCGATCCCGTCGACAAGCCGGATCTGCGAAAGCAGACCGATCCCACACCGCCGTCATCGTCCGCGGAGAACACGTCCGAGACCACCCACGAATTCGGCCGGACCTTCGACTACGACGCGACCGCACAGGCATCGCTGTCCGAGCAGTCGCCGACCCCGGAGTCGTTGGGGGGCTCCGTCGGCACCCCGGGGCCGGGATGGGACACCTACTCGGGTGTGGGCAACGGGCCGGGGTGGGGCACCACCCCGAGCTACCCACCGCCGTCGGAGAACCTGCAGTCCGACTACCCGGCACCCGGCAGCGCCGAGTTCGGAGCCGGCGCGCCGCACTCGTATCCGAGTGCCCCGCAGCAGGGCTACACACCGCCGCAATACGGCGCGCAGGGGCCGGTCTACGGCACCCCCGACCCGCAGTACCCGACCGGCGGTACGCAGTACCCGACCGGTGGTGCCCCGGGGTACCCGACACCGAACGAGTTCGGCGTGTCGCCCGATCCCTACGGCGGACAGCAGCCGTACGGTGCCTACGGCCCGCCGCCCGGCTATGGCCCCCCGGCCGGATACGTCGACCCGTCTGCGCCGTACGGCCGCGACCCCTATACGGGCGAGCCGTATTCCGACAAGTCCAAGGTCACGGCGGGCATCCTCGAGATCCTGCTGGGCGCCTTCGGCGCCGGACGCTTCTACCTCGATCAGCCCGGCATCGCCATCGCTCAGATTGCCGTCACATGGCTGACGTGCGGTATCGGTGGAATCTGGCCGTTGATCGACGGCATCCTGATGCTCACCGGCAAGGTTCGCGACAATCACGGTCGTCCGCTGCAACCGTGACGCCGCCGAATCCTGTACGCGTCGACCGGCCGGTGCCGGAATGGTGGCGCGGCGGCGAGGGGACTAGGCTCGTTCCGTGACCCGACGTACCAAGATCGTTTGCACCATGGGCCCCGGAACTGCCGATCCCGACGTTCTACGAGAACTCGTCGACGCAGGCATGAACGTGGCCCGACTCAACTTCAGCCACGGAGAACACTCCGACCACGAGGGACATTACAACCGGGTACGCGCGGCCGCCGAGGCCACCGGTAACGCGGTGGGAATCCTCGCCGACCTGCAAGGTCCCAAGATCCGGCTCGGCCGTTTCGCCGAGGGTCGCACCGTGTGGGAAAACGGTGAAGTCGTGCGGATCACCGTCGACGATGTCGAGGGAACGCACGATCGGGTGTCGACCACCTACAAGCAGCTTGCGGAGGACGCCGTCGCGGGCGACCGACTTCTCGTCGACGACGGCAAGGTCGGTCTCGTCGTCGAATCCGTCGACGGTAATGACGTGGTGTGCCGCGTCACCGAGGGCGGGCCGGTCAGCAACAACAAGGGTGTGTCTCTGCCCGGCATGAACGTGTCCGTCCCCGCCTTGTCGGCGAAGGACATCGCCGACCTCGAGTTCGCCTTGAAGCTCGGCGTGGACTTCATCGCACTGTCGTTCGTGCGCTCGCCTGCCGATATCGAACTCGTCCACGAGATCATGGACCGGGTCGGACGTCGTCTCCCGGTCATCGCGAAGCTCGAGAAGCCGGAGGCGATCGACAACCTCGAGGCCGTCGTCCTGGCCTTCGACGCGGTGATGGTGGCGCGCGGCGATCTCGGTGTGGAGCTTCCGCTCGAGGAGGTGCCGCTGGTGCAGAAGCGCGCAATCCAGATCGCCAGGGAGAACGCCAAGCCCGTCATCGTCGCGACACAGATGCTCGAGTCGATGATCGAGAATTCCCGGCCCACCCGCGCCGAGGCATCGGATGTGGCCAACGCGGTGCTCGACGGAGCCGACGCGGTGATGCTGTCCGGCGAGACCTCGGTGGGTAAGTTCCCGATCGAGACGGTCAAGACCATGGCGCGGATCGTCGGCGCTGTCGAGTCGGACTCGACCGACGTGCCGGCTCTGACTCACGTGCCACGGACCAAGCGCGGTGTGATCTCCTACGCGGCGCGCGACATCGGTGAGCGGCTCGACGCGAAGGCGCTGGTGGCGTTCACCCAGTCCGGCGATACCGTCCGGCGACTCGCTCGATTGCACACCCACCTGCCGCTCCTCGCGTTCACCCCGGTTCCACATATCCGCAACCAGCTCACCCTGACCTGGGGTACCGAGACGTTCTCCGTCGAACCGGTGGACACCACCGACCAGATGGTCGAACAGGTCGACCTGGCGTTGCTGTCGCTCGGCCGGTATCAGCGCGGCGACCTCGTCGTCATCGTCGCCGGTGCCCCTCCGGGACGCTCCGGTTCGACGAACCTCATCCACGTGCACCGCTTGGGGGAGAAGGACAGTCGGTGACCGACTCCGAGTCACGAGGTTGCTCAGGTGATCTCGACGTGCTCCTCGGTCTGCTCGATCTCGAGCAGACCGAGGAGCACGTCTTCGTGGGGCAGCACCCGGCGCAGACCGGATCCCGGACCTTCGGGGGCCAGCTCGTTTCCCAGGGGTTGATCGCGGCCGGCCGCACAGTGGGGGACCGTCCGGTGCATGCCCTCAACGCCCATTTCATTCGAGGCGGTGACGTCAAAGCGCCGATCGAGTACCATGTCACGTCGCATCGTGACGGCCGTGATTTCGCCAACCGCATGGTCACCGCCGTGCAGGATGGTCGCGAGCTGTGCGTCATGCTCGTGGCATTCCAACGGTGGGGCAAAGGCCTCGAGCATTCGGTCGAGGTTCCCGAAGTGCCGATGCCGGAAGCACTTCCACCGATAGGTGACCGCCTGCGCGGGTTCGAAGAGCAGCTACCGCACTTCGTCGGTGCACTCAAGCCCATCGACATGCGCTACGCGAACGATCCGGCGTGGGTGCTCAAAGGCACCGGGGAGCGCTTGAACCACAACCGGGTGTGGATGCGCTCCGACGGCGGCCTCCCCGACGAGCCGTTGTTGCATGTCGCGACACTCGCCTACGGCTCCGACACGACGGTGCTCGATTCGATCCTGACGACGCACGGTCTGTCGTGGGGTCTGGACCGCATCGTCGCTGCCACCGTCAACCATTCGATCTGGTTCCACCGTCCACTGCGATTCGACGAATGGCACTTGTATGCCACGGAATCCCCGGTCGCCGCGGGATCGCGGGGAATGGCGACAGGCCGCTACTTCACCCTCGAAGGTGAACTGGTGGCGACGGTTGTGCAGGAAGGGCTCGTGCGGCATTTTCCTCCTCGCCGATGACGAGGATCAGTCCTCGGTGAGTGTGTCGAGGGCGGCCGTGAGTCTGTGCATGGAGTCGAGCGCCGCGTCGAGTTCCGCTCGGCCCATCACTTCGACAAGACGCGCGGCAGCTGCAGCATGTGCGGGAGCCAGCGCGCTCACGGCGTCGTGTCCGGTCTGGGTCGGTGCCACGAGTTTGGCGCGTCGGTGCGCAGGGTTCGGCCGGTATTCGGCCATGCCGCGTTCAACGAGCAGATCCGCGATGCGCTGCACACTCTGTCTGGTGATCCCCATTTCGCGGGCTATCGCGGAGACGGGGAGCGGCTCGCGTAGCACGGCTCCGAGCACCTGCCACCACGCGGCGGTCAGGCCGACGGGTCGTGTCAGGGTTTCGGCCAGTGCGAGGAACTGGCCGTTGAGGCGGAACGAGGTGATCGCGACGCCGCTGAGTAGTTCCTGATCGGTTCGGAGGCGGTCGGCCATGGCTATGACTCCATGAGTCGGAAGAAGCCCGAGGGGTCACGGTCTGCATACAGCGCGAACCACGCGTCGAGGACCTCCGGCTCGTAGACGTCGAGCTGGTCGAAGATAGCGCGCGCGAAGTGGACGGGTGCGATACCGGAGGCAGTGATCAGGCCCCGATCGGCCACCGCGGGCTCGTCGCGGTACAGGGCGCTGCCTGCGTAGCCGACTTCGTCGAGGAACTCGGCGGCGTTGCTGGTGTGAGTGCGGTCGTCGAGGAGTCCGGCGGAGGCAAGGGCGCCGGTGGCGCCGCAGATCGCAGCGACCGGGACGGCTGCGTCGAGGAACTCGCGGGCCTTGCTGGTGAACGGGATGTACGCGTCGGTGTTCCAGATGTCGTTGCCCGGGAGGATCAGCATGGCGCTGTCGTGCGGCCGGAGTTCGTCGAGGGTCAGGTCCGGAACGATCCGCAACCCGCCTCTCGTCGTGATCGGATCGCGGGTGGCGCCGACCGTGGCGACGGCGAGGCTTCCGGGGTTCTTCTGGAATTCGGGATTGTTGATTCCCGCGACGGCGTATCCGTATTCCCAGTCGGCGAGTGTGTTGTACAGGGCGAGGTGAACCGTTCGAGTCATGACAGTATTCTGTCGATAAGACAGCATGTTGTCAATGATGCTGGTGGCTCGAACGGAGTGTTTCCGCCGGGCGACGTGCTCGGCGGGAACGCTAGGTTCGGAAGGGCATGTGGTCAGCCGTAGTGGCAGACGTAGCTGACGGTTTCGGTGACGACGATGTCGAATGAGGAGTTGCCGGGCGCGGAGAAGGTGTCGCCGGCGCGGTAGGAGGTCCAATCCTCGCTGCCTGCGAGTCGGATTCGGCAGGTGCCCCTGTGCAGTTCCATGACTTCGGGAGCGTCGGTACCGAAGTTCAATGTGGCGGGCAGGATCACGCCGGCCGTCTTGCGGGTGCCGTCGGCCAGATGGAACGTGTGGCTCACGCACGCGCCGTCGAAATAGACGTTGGCGCGCGGGTCGAGCGTGACGTTGGTGTAGGTCGGAGTCGGCTCAGTCATGTGCTAGAGCGTAGCGAGGCGAATGTGGGCTGTTACCCGGAGGGGCAGCCGCACTGCCCATCGAGGATGGCCCCGACCTTGGCGGCGACGAGCGGCGAATCAAGGTGGGGATGCGGGTCTTCCACCGCCACACTCCACTGGCAATGGCGTGGTTGCGAAGACTTACTGTGGACTGCATGTCATCGATCAGGAACCTCTCGGTAGGGTTGCCCGTCCGCTCGGGGCACGTTCTCGTGCTCGATGGTGTGGACCGGGTGACAGGCGAAGTGTTTCACCGCGCGATCGGTGGCGGCATCGAGTTCGGTGAGACTGCCGAGGCTGCGCTGCGCCGGGAGTTCACTGAGGAACTGGGCGTCACACTCGGAGCTATCGAACTACTCGCAGTGGTCGAGAGCATCTTCGAGTACGAGGGCAACCCGGGACACGAGATCGTCCACGTCTTCGCGGTCGAGTCTGCTGAGATCGATGCGATTCCTCTGGGTGCGCGGTTGCGGGTGCTCGACGAAGGCAGCCCGATTCGATGGGTTCCGATCGGTGAGGCGAACCGCCCGTTCTACCCGACCGGCATCGCGGAGATGCTGGATACCGTTGCCTTCTGGTGAGCAAACGTGATCATGCTCGCAGAAGGATCCGTACGACCTGATCCAGCCCGGCGCGGCGATGGCGATCGGTGCGCTGCCCGCGCTCGCGTCCGGCAACGAGAAACCGCGAGCTGAGCCAGCAGTGGGCCCGCGTGATCTATGAGGATCAATCTGCCGCTGGATCTTCCACTCGATCACGGCCTCGGCCGTCGGTTGCTTCTGAAGGCACTGCAGGGGACCGGTATCCCCGTCACACCGGTCCCGGATGCAGACTGCGTCAAGTGCCGGAACGCGGCGTAGAACAAGGTATTACGCCGAGGATTTCGTAACCATGACGGTCCGGTGTGGTGACGTTGCTCTACGTGTGGTCTGCGTTTTCGCCGTGAAGGTCAACGGCATGACCCGCAGGCTGATCTGCCGCACACTCGGAAAGTATGCAGGGCGGTCCTCCCCACAGTTCGCGAAGCCGCGCTTGGGACGTGTTGTCATCCGTACAGTTCAACACCCTGTTCTCTTCCCAGCTCCCGGGAGCCGTCGGTGGCCGCGGTTATCGTTCGCGGTGTGTACCTGCAAGGCCGGAGGTCTGATCATGTGTGGACGCTATGCAAGTACCAGCAGACTGGGAATTATTCGACTGGACGCATCCCTGGGTGCAGGTATAGGTACTCCACCTGAAAGCGGCAGGTCGCGAAGCCTCTGTGGCGCACCATGGAACGAATACTTGATCGGACTGGAGCATCGTCGCCGCTGGACCTGAGTGAAGTGGTCTACGACGCGCGAGAGAATGATCCTGTCCATGATCAATGTCATTGGATAGGTTGTTCGCATGACGGACGCCTCGGGCTCGATCCGATGACCATTGACGTTCAACCGGGAGATCAGGTCGGCGACGTCCCGAGCGGCGGGGCTGGTTCGGAAGGTCGGAAGCCGCGGCGCCGATTCCTTCGCGTGTTCACCTGGATTTTCCTCGGGGTGGTTGCGATCGTCGTCGTCGGCGTCGCAGGGTCGACAGCCTTCCACTGGTGGCAGACGCCCCGCGACAAGCAGGCCATCGAACAGGCCATCGGACCCGTGCACCGCTACGTCGATGTGGACGGACATCGGATGAGCGTCGCGGTCCAGGGTTCCGGTCCACGAACCCTTGTTCTCATGCCTGGATTGGGCACACCCGAACCGATTCTCGACTTCGCCCCATTGGCGCAGCGCCTCGCTGAGCAGAACACAGTGGTCACCATTGAGAACTTCGGGTTGGGCCTGAGTGAAGGCACCGACGCACCTCGAACCAGTGAGAGCATAGTCAACGAGATCCGTTCTGCACTCACGACTCTAGGATTGGATGGGCCCTATGTCCTGATGCCCCATTCGATCTCAGGACTGTATGCGATGTGGTGGGCCACGAATCTGCCCGACGAGGTCGCTGCCGTGGTGGGTCTCGACGATGAGCGTTACACGACCGAACTTGCCGAGGGCACCCCGGAGTGGCCGGGCTGGATGTCCACCGTCACGGCTTTGGGCGGTGTCCGTGACCTGATCGCACTGGACACACGCACCGATTACCTGGGACTGGCGGCCGACTACCGGGAAAGCCTCGGCGACGCCGACGAATACACCCCCGAGCAGCAAGAACTGTATCTGCGGGCGTACTCGTGGGTGTTGAACTCGACCATGCTCACGGAGACTGCACGCGAAGCCGAGAACGTGCGCGCTATCGAAGGGGCCACATTCCCGCCGGCGATGCCGGCCATGTCTTTCTTGGCCTCGTCGTCGTTGACGGCGGACCCGGAATGGGAGTCCTCGCACGACGCTGCGATCAGCAATCCGTCCATCCAGAGGGTCTCGGTGCTGGATGGGCACCATTATCTGTTCCATGCGCAGGCGTCCACGATTGCCGAGATGACACAGAAGTTCCTCGACGATCACGTCCCGGTGCCCTGACGCTTTGAATGGGTAGCGCAGTGTCAGGCTGAACGGGTTTTACGTGCAGGATCTCGCCCCATGGACCGGTTCTATTCGAATCAGGACCAGACATGATGGACATGGATTCGTCGAAGGTGCTGCTGTGGTCGGGAAGTTCAGGCGCCCAGCTTCTGGAAACAGTTGCAACAATGATGCTCTTAAAGATGCTTCGGTAATAGGGTGTGTCGCTGCGCGTGATTGATGCCGTGCTACTTGATCATTGAACAATGGCAGGGAAGAAGACTGATTCCGG
>NZ_JBHWXB010000023.1:0-74630 GCF_042729855.1 Rhodococcus sp. NPDC060090
GCCGAATGCCACCTTCGGTCAGTTCAACTGACCGAAGGTGGCATTCGGCTTATATTGTTCACACGTTCTGCGTGGCCGCCCACTCGTCGAGCCGACGCTGCGCCTCGGCCGAAGAGACATCCTCGACGCGCGTCATCACGGCCCAGCGGTGTCCGAACGGGTCCAGGACGGAGGCGAAGCGATCGCCGGTGACGAACGTCGACGGTTCCTCGAACACCTGCGCCCCCAGCGACACGGCGCGAGAGAAGGTGGCGTCGACATCCGCGCAGTACAGCGCGTAGGAATGGTTGACGTTGTTCGTGCCGTCCGGGGCATGCAGGCCCATCGACGGGTGCGGGTCGCTCAGCTGCAGGCGTCCGTTGCCGAAGTCGAGTTCGGCGTGCATCACGGCACCGTCGGGCCCGTCCATGCGGTCGACGAGTCTCGCACCGAATGCGGCGATGTAGAACTCGATCGCTTTCGCACCGCCGTCGACGACGAGGAACGGCGTCAGAGTGGTGTAGCCCTCGGGAATGGGATTCACGGAATTCGTCATGTTTCCCAGTGTTGGACCTGAGGGCCGTCCCTGTATTGAAGGAACCCGACAGGGTGCGTCGTGGGCAACATGATGCAATAGGTATATCGCACACCACAGCCGGTCGTTGGTGGCCGGGAGAGGATCAGCTATGAGCGGGATCTACAACAATGTCACCGAACTCGTCGGTCGTACCCCGATCGTCAAACTCAACCGACTGACCGAGGGCCTCGGCGCAACTGTCGCCGCCAAGCTCGAGTTCTACAACCCGGCCAACAGCGTCAAGGACCGCATCGGCGTGGCGATCATCGACGCCGCCGAGAAGTCCGGCGAACTGAAGCCCGGCGGCACCATCGTCGAAGGCACCTCCGGCAACACCGGTATCGCGCTCGCGATGGTCGGCGCTGCGCGCGGCTACAAGGTGATCCTGACGATGCCGGAGACGATGTCGACCGAGCGTCGCGTCATGCTCCGCGCCTACGGCGCCGAGATCGTCCTCACGCCGGGTGCCGAGGGCATGGCCGGTGCGGTCGCGAAGGCGAAGGAGATCGTCGAGTCGACCGAGAACGCTGTGTCGGCGAGCCAGTTCGCGAACCCCGCAAACCCGCAGATCCACCACGACACCACCGGTGAAGAGGTCTGGAACGACACCGCAGGCGAGATCGACATCTTCGTCGCGGGCATCGGTACGGGTGGCACACTCACCGGCGTCGGCCGCAACCTCAAGGCCCGCAAGCCCGGCGTGCAGATCGTCGGTGTCGAGCCTGCTGATTCGCCGATCCTCACCGGCGGCAACCCCGGACCCCACAAGATCCAGGGCCTCGGCGCCAACTTCGTTCCCGAGGTCCTCGACCGGGAGATCTACGACGAGATCATCGACGTCCAGTTCGACGACGCCGTGAAGATCGGTCGCGCGCTCGGCACCGACGAGGGCATCCTCGGCGGCGTGTCGGCAGGTGCGAACGTGTGGGCCGCTCTCGAGATCGCCAAGCGTCCGGAGAACGCAGGCAAGCTGATCGTCGTGGTCGTGCCCGACTTCGGCGAGCGCTACATCTCGACGCCGCTGTTCGAGCACATTCGGGACTGATCGTCGCCGTGAGCATTTTCCGTACTCTCCGCGAGGATCTGCAGGCTGCGCGCGGCCATGACCCTGCTGCGCGCAGCGATGTGGAGAACGCGGTCGTCTACTCCGGGTTGCACGCGATCTGGTCGCATCGCATTGCGCACCGGATGTGGGCGGTGCCCGCACTGAAGGGGCCGGCGCGGATCCTGTCGCAGTTCACCCGGTTCCTCACGGGAATCGAGATCCATCCCGGCGCGACGATCGGCCGGCGCTTCTTCATCGACCACGGTATGGGTGTGGTCATCGGGGAAACGGCGGAGGTCGGCGACGACGTCATGCTGTATCACGGTGTGACGCTCGGTGGCCGGTCGCTCGCAAAGGAGAAGCGGCATCCGACGCTCGGTGATCGCGTCACGGTCGGTGCGGGAGCGAAGGTTCTCGGACCGGTCGTGATCGGCGACGACAGCGCGATCGGAGCCAATGCGGTCGTCACGCACGATGTGCCTGCCGATTCGATCGCGACGGGGATCCCCGCGACGGTCCGGTCGCGGAAGAAGCATGAGCCGCTGGTGGATCCGACCACCTACATCGACCCGGCGATGTACATCTGAGCTCGTACGAAAGTGCCTGAAATGACGGTGGGTGTACCGAATATCGGTACACCCACCGTCATTTCGAGCGTCTACTCGGTCACCGACTGGCGAGACTCAGCCCTGGTAGCCGGGCGGGTACAGCACCGACTTGGTCTCGCAGAACGCCTCGAGTCCTTCGGGGCCGTTCTCGCGACCGATGCCGGAGTTCTTGAATCCGCCGAACGGTGAGCCGGGATCGAATGCGTACCAATTGATTCCGTAAGTTCCCGTGCGGACCCGCGATGCGACGTCGAGGCCCTTCTCCACATCGGTGGTGTACACCGAACCGGCGAGGCCGTACTCGGAATCGTTCGCGATCTTGATGGCGTCGTCGACGCTGTCGTACGGCAGCACCGACAGGACCGGCCCGAAGATCTCCTCGCGGGCGATGGTCATCGAGTTGTCGACGTCGGCGAAGACGGTGGGTTCGACGAAGTAGCCCTTGTCGAGACCTGCGGGTCGGCCACCGCCGAGCACGAGGCGCGCGCCCTCGTCGAGACCCTTCTTGATGTAGTCCTCGACGCGGTCGCGCTGCTTGGCGGAGATCAGGGGGCCGAGCTGAGCGGCCTCGTCGGACGGCGGGCCGACGGGGAAGAACGCGGCGGTGGCGACGATCTTCTCGACGACCTCGTCGTAGCGTGAACGCGGTGCGAGGATGCGGGTCTGGCCGACGCAGGCCTGGCCGGTGTTCATCAGGCCGGACATGACGAGCATCGCGATGGTCGAATCGAGGTCGGCGTCGTCGAGGATGATCGCGGCGGACTTGCCGCCGAGTTCGAGCGAGCAACGCTTGAGGTTGCGCGCCGCGATCTGGCCGATGTGCTTGCCGACCGCGGTGGACCCGGTGAAGGTGATCTTGTCGATGTCGGGATGTGAGACGAGATGTTCACCGGTCTCGGCGCCGCCGGGCACGACCGACAGCACACCTTCGGGGAGGCCTGCCTCGGCGAAGATCTCGGCGATCACGTTGACAGCGAGCGGTGATTCGGGTGCGGGTTTGAGGACCACGGTGCAACCGGCGAGCAGTGCGGGACCGAGTTTGTTGGCGCACAGGAACAACGGCACATTCCACGCGATGACTGCGCCGACCACGCCGACGGGTTCGCGGGTGACCCGCGTCCGTCCGAAGGGGCCGTTGCGTTCGTCGACCCACTGGAACGAATCTGCCAGTCCTGCATAGAAGTTCAGTGTCGCCAGCGACGGCGTCATCTGCATCATCTGCACCGACGCGGCGGGCTGCCCCATCTCGGACGAGACGATCTCGGCGATCTGAGCACCGCGTTCCTCGAGGAGCGCCGCGGCTTTGCCGATCACCTGCGCGCGTTCGGCCGGGGTCATGCGCGGCCACGGTCCGTCGTCGAAGGCGGTGCGTGCCGCGGCGACCGCGGCGTCGACGTCCTTCGGTCCGGCGACGGGTACCGAACCGACCCGTTCCTCCGTGGCCGGGGAGAACACCTCGAGCCTCTCGTCGGTCGACGGCGCCACCCATGTGCCGCCGATGAACACCTTGTCGTAGTCGGTCATCATTCACCCCTCGTCAGTTCACGCCGGATCACCCCGACACTAGAACACGTTCCACATTTGCGAAAGGGTGCATCCGTGCCGATGGTGGCGCGGCGGCGCAGTGATGCCCACACTGGAGGATGCCGACCGTCAGGAGCAGACATGGCAGAGAACAATCCGTTCGGGTTCGACCCCGACGACATCGACCGGGTCGTCCGTGAGGCCGGGGAAGAACTGCGCGATTTCAAGGACCGGATCTTCGCTTTCCTCGAACAACCCATCGCGCCTGCGGGACCGCAGCAGCAGCCGCGACCCGAGACCACCGGCGACGCGGGGGACGGCGTGTGGGTCGTCTACACGGCGGACGCGGACGGCGTCGCCCGCATCGACCAGGTGTATCCCTCGGAGCTCGAAGCGCTCCGCAGTCTCAAGGGCAACGTCGACCCGGCGAGGTCGGCGCGATTCCTGCCGTTCGGGATGAGCGTGAGCGTGCTCGACCGCCCGGCCGAGTGACCCCGATGCAGGTCGGCGTCAGCCGTGATGGATGTACGACCGGAGCTGGTCGCGTTCGGCCTGCAGTTCGTCGATCCGGCTCTTGACCACGTCGCCGATACTGACGATCCCCACCAGATGTCCTTCGACCACCACCGGCAGGTGCCGGATGCGTCGCTCGGTCATGGTCTCGGCCAGACTGTCCACGCTGTCGGTGGGCAGGCACGTTGCCACATCGGCCGTCATGACCTCGGATGCTGTGGCGACGAGTATCGACGGCCCCCGCTCGTGGAGCTGCCGGACGACGTCACGCTCAGTGACGATACCGACGACGGCAGTACCGTCGACGACGACCATCGCCCCGATATTGTGGCGCGCGAAATCCCCGAGCAGCTCACAGACCGTGGTTCCCGGGGGAACCGTCTGCACCGCCGAACCCTTGTTCCGCAAAATTTCGGCAATCCTCATCGGATACCACCGATCCGTCCCACCGGGCCCGTTGGGCTTGTCGAGGTAGCGCTGGTCCAGTCAGGGTAGGTCCTCGGGACCCGTGCGCCGCCGAATGGTTACCTACTCGTGACCTGCGTGAGCGCGGAGGCACCGGCGAGTGTCCCCAGTGCACCCAGCGAGGCCGGCACGATCCGCAGATCCCGGATGAACCCCAGACGGGCCTGCCGCGCCGCGGATGCCAGCATCGGACGCCACAGCGGCGTCCCCGCTTGCGCGAACCCACCGCCGACGACGGCGAGCGACACATCCGTCAGTGCCGCCGCCGACGCGATGACCTGACCGAGCGCGGTGCCCGCGCGCTCGAGTGCCGCGGCCGCGACACCGCTTCCTGCCTGCGCATCCGCCGCGAGCGCCGCGCCGTCCCTGCCTCCCCAGCCGCGTGCACGCGCCCACTTCACCGCGGCGGTCCCGCTGGACACTGTCTCGATGCAGCCCGCTCCGCCGCACGCGCACCTCTCTGAGCCGTACGCCGAGACCATGTGGCCGATGTGCCCGGCGTTTCCGGTGCGGCCGGACACGAGGCGACCACCGAGCACGATGCCCCCGCCGATACCGGTGCCCAGCACCACTCCGAGTAGATCGTCCGTCCCTCGACCTGCACCGAATCGCTGCTCGGCCAACGTCGCGGCAGCACCGTCCATCGCCAACGCGACGCGCGCGGTCGGGAACAGGCTGCGCACAGCCTCCACCAGCGGAAATCCTCGCGACCATTCGGGCATGTTGATGGGCGCGACGGTCCCGCCCTGGACATCGACGGGCCCTGCCGACGCGATCCCCACCGCTGTGATCGGTTCGGTATCGGCGACCTCGCGCAGCAGCGCGGCGCAGGTGTCCCACACCGAGGTCGCGGGTACGGGCACGGTCTTCGGCTCGACGGGTGTTCCGTCGTCCGCGACGAATGCCGCAGCGAACTTCGTGCCACCCACGTCGAGAGCCAATGCGGTCATCTCGTGAGATTAGGTGATCAGCGTCGGCGCAGCACGAGCACCAGGTTGCTCACCAGGAACTCTCGTATACCCGGCACCTGAACGAGCGGCCACGCCCACCGCGGGTGATACCGGGGGAATGCGGCGAGCAGTTCACCGTCGGGCGTCGACCGGGCCCAGCGGAGCCCCTCGGTGCAGCCCACGTCGAACAGCGACAGGCCGTAGCGGTTCTTCGGTTCCTTCCCGTGCTTACGGGCATAGCGCCGTGCTGCGTACTCGCCGCCGAACGCGTGCCACGGACCCGTCTCGTGTCCACCGAACGGCCCCCACCACAGCGTGTACGAGAGCACCATCAGCCCGCCGGGTCGCGTCACCCGCAGCATCTCGTCGGCCATCACCCACGGTTGCGCGACATGTTCGGCGACATTCGACGACACGCACACATCCACCGACCCGGTGCGCAGCGGCAGTGCGAGACCCGACCCGCGGATCGCGCCACCGACCTGCAGTCCCGCCGCGTGCATCTCGGACGGGTCCGGCTCGATCGGCACATACCGCGACCCCGCCTCGTCGAAGGCGTCGGCGAAGTAGCCGGGCCCACCTCCGACGTCGACGACGGTGGTGCCCGCAAGAGAATCCCCGGTCAGCCCCGTGTAGAGATCACCGACGAGGTCGACGGTGTCGCGGGCGAGACCGCCGTAGAACCTGTCGGGTGCGGTCTGCTCGAAACGGAAACTGCCGAGCAGGCCGATGGAACGCCGCAGGGTGGCGCGACGCTCGAACAGTCGGGTCACACGGGGGTCGGACGTGGTCGTGAATGGCACGTCGAACCACAGTAGTGCCCGGCCGCGACTCCGTCGTGCTCGTGCTCCACCTCGCGCACCCGCTACTGTGTCCGTGACATCCATCGCGTCCGACACGGACGTGTGCGCTACCACCGGGGGGTTATCCGCGTGCGGGAGGTTCTGCTGCTCTGTTGGCGCGATAGCGGGCACCCGCAAGGAGGTGGCAGCGAGCGCTATCTCGAGCAGGTCGGTGCGCAACTCGCCGCCCGCGGCATCAAGGTCACGCTGCGCACCGCGTCGTACCCCGGGGCGAGTAAGCGCGACAGCATCGACGGTATCGACGTGAGCCGAGGTGGTGGCCGTCTCGGTGTGTACCCTCGAGCGCTCGCCGCGATCGCCGCCGGACGTCTCGGATTCGGCCCGTTGAAGGGCATCCGCCCCGACGCCGTCATCGACACCCAGAACGGCATCCCGTTCTTCTCCCGATTCGTCGCCGGCGCCCCCGTCACCGTGCTCGTGCACCATTGCCACCGCGAGCAGTGGCCCGTCGCGGGCCGCGCGATGGCGAAACTGGGCTGGTGGATCGAATCCACGGTGTCGCCGCGGGTGCATCGCCGCAACCAGTACCTGACGGTGTCGCTGCCGTCGTCGGACGAACTGCGGATGCTCGGCGTCGGCCACGACCGCATCGCGGTGGTCCGCAACGGCGCCGACGACATCCCCACCGGGGTCGCACCCGGCGGTGAGCACACCCGTACCGCGCATCCGAGCGTGTGCGTGCTGTCGCGGCTCGTGCCGCACAAGCAGATCGAGGATGCACTCGGCGCGGTTGCAGCGTTGCGTGGCCGCATCCCCGGTCTGCACCTCGACGTCGTCGGTGGCGGCTGGTGGGAACAGAACCTGCGCGATGTCGCTGCAGATCTGGGCATCGAGGATGCCGTCACCTTCCACGGCCACGTCTCGGAAGACCGCAAGCACGAGGTGCTGGCGCGGTCCTGGCTGCACGTGATGCCCTCCCGCAAGGAAGGCTGGGGACTCGCAGTGATCGAGGCCGCCCAGCACGGTGTCCCGACCATCGGATATCGCAGTTCGAAGGGCCTGACGGACTCGATCGTGGACGGCGTCACCGGAGTCCTCGTCGACTCCGCAGATGACCTCACCGCCGCGGTTGCGGAACTGCTCGGTGATGCCGAACGCCGCACCGAGCTGGGCGACAAGGCCCGGATCAGGGCTGGTGAGTTCTCTTGGGAGGCAACCGGTACCGGTGTGTTCGAGGTGCTGACCAGCGTCGCGTCGGGTCAGCGGGCGTCAGGTCTGTTTCCCCGGATTGCGGCGGAAGAAAGCAGCGAAGGCGCGGAGCAACTCCGATATGCGGGTATGTAGGCGGGTTCCGAGCATGCCGATAGCTCCGGCCGCGACCACCAGCACCAGCAGCACGTGCGCGAGGATCGCCACGGTCCGGTCCGGCGTCTCCCGCACCCACGCGCCGTCGACCTGATACAGCGTCAGATCGTTGTCGCCGTAGACCTGGGTGAGCATGTCGAGGGTCTCTTCCGACAGGCCGTCGTCTCCGGGGGTGCCGTGCTCGACGAGGACCCACCCGACGCCCCGGGCCGCCAGCTCGGAGGGATCCGCGCCGCCGAGCAGCAGTTGCTCGACATCGACGGCACGACTCCCTTCACCACCGACCGCGCCGCCTTCGACGATGAGAGTGCCGGTCTGCAACACGTCGGCGCGCACCATGCGGGGCGTCGGATCGAGGACCGGCGCCGGGCCGGAATACTCGAACCGGCGGAACATGCCCGCGGGCAGCACCGCGACGTCGCCCGCGTCCGACGTGACGATGCTCGCGACCTGCTGCCACCCGTCGGGATACCGGACGGGCCGGACCTGGCCGCCGACACCCCACGCGAGATCGGGAAGCGCACCGATCACCGCGACGACCGACAGCGCCGCCCACGCGATGTCGCGGCGGGCACGGTCGGGAGTGAAGTGGCGGCGCAGTGTTCCGACTCCGGCGGCCGCGGCCAGTGCGTAGAGCGGCATCGCAGGCGCCACCCACTTCTGGGTGTCGCGCAGCAACCCGGCCCCGGGGACGTGCACCATCGCCCACTCCCCGAGCCGCAGACCCGGCGCGGTGGCGCCGAGCACCGGGCCGAGCACCGCGACGGCCGCGACGACCGCGAGCGCGACGACCACCGGGTGCCGGCGTCGACGCCACAGCGCGGGCAGTCCGCACGCGACGACCGCGAGCAGCAGAACGGTCCCGACGAGCGCCCACGGTGTCGTGCGCGAGTCCGGTACCGCATCGGCATTCCAGATGCCGCCGAGCCCGGCGACCGATCCGATCGTGCCCAGCAGCGGCTCCGCGCGGGCCGCGAACGCGCTCACACCCGCAGGGTCGGCTTCGGTACCACCACCGGACAGCGCGGTTGCGACGAGCCAGGGCGCCGACACCGCCACGATCAGCGCGACGCCGCCTGCGAGCCGTCCCACCCGCGACACGCGGCCACCGGGCATCGCGAGGACCAGGACCGCGGTCACCCCGGCGAGCAGCACACCGGTCGGCGTCAGTCCCGCGACCCCGAGCCAGAATGCGAGTGCCCACCATCCGCCGTTCGTCTGTCGCCGCACCGCGACCGCCGCGCATACCGCCCACGGCAGTGCGGCGTACCCGGCGAGAAGACTCCAGTGCCCCTGCAGCAACCGTTCACCGACGTACGGGTTCCAGATCGCGACGGTCACCGCCGTCACCTGCGCGGGCACACCGGAACCGGGTAGCAGAACCGAAACGAGCCGCGCCGCACCGAATCCCGCCGCCCACAGTGACGCGGCGAGGATCGCGGTCACCGCGACACCGCCGTCGACGACGGTCGTCACCCACGCGAGCAACGCATCCTGCGGAACCGCGCGGGCCGCGGCATCGGACAATCCCAGCGCCGAATCCGTGAGGTACGAGCGGGGCGTGCTCACCGCGTCGCGCAGCAGTAGATAGCCGGGGGAGGTGAACATCGGACCGAGCACGACGACGGTCAAGGCGAGCGACCACAGCGCCGGAACGACCGTCGGCGCGAGAGTCTGCCCGCGTGTCGTCGCGCGATGGCGATGCAAACCTTGCGTGGACATGGCCGCAGACTACGGTGCGCACGGGTGCGAGGATGGGCGGATGCCGCCAGAGAACACGACGCGCCGCTCCGGAACCGGAACCGAGGTGGCAGGAATGACGATGGTGACCCTCGGTGCCATGACCGCCAACATCGCGTCCTACCTGCTGCATCTGCCTGCGGGACGATGGCTCGGGCCCGCCGGGTACGGGGAGTTCGCGAGCCTGCTCGCGGCCCAATTGGTGCTCGCCGTCCCGGCGTTGGCATTGCAGACCGTCATCGCGCGTGAAGCCGTGCACGGAGCGGACACCGCGGTGCTGCGGCGCCTCGGCTACCGATGCGCGTTGATCGCTGCCGTCGTCGCCCTGGCCCTTGTGCCGGTGGTGTCGTGGGCGCTGGACACGAGCATCGCGGGCGCGTTCGGGTCGCTGGTGACCGCGCCGCTGCTGGTACTTCTCGCAACCGAACAGGGACTGCTGCAGGGACGCGCCCGTTTCGCGGCGCTGAGTGTCGTGCTCGCCGCCGCCGGGATCGCGAAGGTCGTCCCCGCCGTCGCGGTGCTCGCCGCGGGAGGTGGCCCGGGTGCCGCATTGCTCGCAGGCGCCGTGGGTACGGGGGTGGTCGCGGTGGCCGCCGCGCTGTTCGTGGGCCGCGGCGAACCCCGACACCCTGCGGGAGGGGCGGACGCTGGGCCCCACATACCGGGCGCTGCGGCGGTGCTGCGCGCGTCGCAGGTCCAACTCGCGTTGATCGCGCTGACGTCGCTAGACCTGCTGCTTGCGCGCATGCTGCTCGATGCCGACTCCGCGGGTCTCTATGCGCTCGGCGCGGTCGCGACGAAGGTCGCGTTCTGGTTGCCCCAGGCCGTGGGGGTGGTGCTGTACCCGCGGATGGCGAACCCG
Organism: Rhodococcus sp. NPDC060090; assembly: GCF_042729855.1. Classification (NCBI taxonomy): domain Bacteria; kingdom Bacillati; phylum Actinomycetota; class Actinomycetes; order Mycobacteriales; family Nocardiaceae; genus Rhodococcus; species Rhodococcus sp. NPDC060090. The sequence continues at coordinate 10,432 of NZ_JBHWXB010000023.1, forward strand.
GCGGAGTCTGCGTCTGCGGTGCGTTCGGCGCTGGCGGTGCTGGTAGGACTCGGCGCCGCGCTCGTCGCGGCAGCGGCCCTCTGCGCGCCCGTCGTGCCGCTTCTCGTGGGCGACGCCTACGAACCCGTCCAGTCCCTGCTGTGGTTGTTCGCGCTGCAGGGAGCATGCCTCGCGGTGCTGCAGGGTGCGTTGCTGTCTGCGATCGCCGGGGACCGCACCTCTCTGGCAGGTGTCGCGTGGGTGGGTCTCACGGTCGAGGCCGTGCTGATGGCGACGGTCGCGTCGACGATGGAGCAGTTCATCGCGGTGGCCGTCGGAGTCGCCGCCGTCACGGCCGCGGTGGTGTCCGTCCTCGCTGTCCGCGGGGCTTCCGCGGCGGCGAAAACTTCTCGGCTCGACCACGCGAACGCCGCCCCGCACCGTGAGGTGTGAGACGGCGTTCGTGCGGTGCTGATCAGTCCTGAGTGGGGGGCTTGTTCAGGTCTGTGCGCGGAATTTCCTGCGTCCGGTCGGTCGTCCAGTCACGCTGTTCGGGCTCCTGCGGGAGATCGGAGCGCGGAATGACCTCGGTGCGGTCGTCCGTGTAGTCGCGCGTGTCGGCGGCATGCGCACCACCTGCACCCGCTGCTGCGGCCGAGGCCGGACCGGCGGGAGCCGGGCGGCCCGTCGCGGCGGCACGGCGACCACCGTTTCCGCCACCGCGGAGACCGAGGACGAAGCCGACGATGAGCAGGATGACGCCGATGATCCCGGCGATGAGCGGCAGCGTCCTGCCGAAGAGCGACAGCTGATCCTGACCGTCGCGGGCCTGCTCGAGCTGGAACTCGATGGTCGGCTCGTCGAACGGCAGCGTCACGTTGAGGACGGTGACCTCGGGAGTGTCCGCCTCACGTGCGTAGTACTGGTCCTGTGCTTCCTGACCCTTGACGACGACACCGGTGATCGGGTCGACCCACAGGTCGCGGACGTTGTTGTACCAGCGGGTCATCTCGATGGGCTCGTCGCCTTCACCGACTCCCCACGTCGAGGCAGGCAGTTCCAGCTTGTACGTCGGGACGCTCGGGTCGGCCTCCGACATGTCGACCGGGCCGATCTCCTGCGTGAAGCGGTAGACGGGCATGCCGTTGATCTCTTCCTCACCGACGAAGTCGATGGGGTAGGTCTCACGCGCATTGATGTCGTAGTACGGGTACGACTCCTGCTCGACATCGAACGGGAACTTGTACTGCAGACCTTCGCGGTTGTCGATCTCTTCGCCCGGCGAATCCGCGGACGTCTGGATCGTGCTCACGCGATCCGGGTACTCCTCCTTCGACACCGGCATCGACGACACCCGGTCGATCGTGAGGCGGTCGACGATCGCGGACACCAACCCGGTGTCGCCCTGCATGTCGAGACGGCGCACCGTCTGACCGGCCTGGAGCGTCATGATCTCGGCGTTCGCCGGGTCCTCGACCGTGACGAAGCGCTGAGCCACGATCGGGACGTCGGTGTCGACCTGGGCGTTGCCGGCGAGCAGTGCACGCGAATTCAGAATGTCGCCGGTGCCTTCGGCGATTGTGGTCACCTCGAGGTCGAGCGGCGTTTTCTTCATCTTCCCGACCGTGTAGGTCGGAATCAGAATCGCGACGACCAGAAGGAATGCCCCCAGGCCCACGAGTATCATCGCCAGTATCCGGCCCGAGCTGGAACGCTCAGCCATGCTGTATCTCCTCACTCAACGGTTGCATCGAGTACCCCCACCGGCAGCAGGGCTGCACGGATCGTCTGGCATCCGACCCACGAACACCACGTGAGCCCAGACACTAACAGCCCGGGGTTCGGTGATGCGCGACCGCACGCCGCGAGGCCACACTTCTCCAATCGGCCACTACACGGCACACTGGTCGACGATGACCGCTCCCGACATTTCGTCCCGCTCCTCGACAGGTTTCTTCCCCGCGCTGGAAGGTGTGCGAGGAGTCGCCGCCGTGGGTGTACTGATCACCCACGTCGCATTCCAGACCGGAGCGATCCAGGATCCGTGGATCGGCAGGGTGTGGGGCCGTTTCGATCTCGCGGTGGCACTGTTCTTCGCGCTCTCGGGGTTCCTGCTGTGGCGACCGCACGCCGCGGCCGCGCGTGGAGTGGGCGAGCGGCCGTCGACGCGTCGGTACTTCCTCTCGCGCGCCGCCCGGATTCTGCCCGCCTACTGGGTGGCGGTGATCCTCATCCTCTGGCTGCTTCCCGGCGCAGGGGGAGGCCTGACGGTGTGGTGGGCCAACCTCGCTCTGGTACAGGTATTCGTTCCGTTGACCCTCACCGAGGGCCTCACTCAGATGTGGAGTCTGTCGGTGGAGGTGGCTTTCTATATGGCGCTGCCTCTGATCGCCTGGTCGGTGAGTCGTCTGCGCGGTGACGCCGCCCGCTTCCGGATCCCGATCCTGCTGGGCGCGGCCGTGCTGTCGCTGGCATGGGTGTGGCTCCCCGTCCCGACACAGGACCACATCAATCACGACAACTGGTTGCCCGGCTACGTCCCATGGTTCGCGGCGGGCCTGATCCTCGCCGAACTCGTGGTGCATCCGCCCACCTGGGTGCACCGGCTCGCGGCAAGACGACGCATCATGGCGGTCGTGGCATTCGTCGCGTTCGGGCTCGCGACCACGCCGCTCGCAGGTCCGGAGACCCTCACCACCCTCGAGCCGTGGGAGTACAACGGCAAGATCGTGCTGGGTACCGTCCTGAGTTTCGCGTTGCTTGCTCCGATCGTGCTCGCGCCGCGGACAGAGCATCGCATCCTGGGAAGCCCGCTCGCCCTGACGATCGGTCGCTGGTCGTACGGCATCTTCATCTGGCATCTCGCCGTGCTCGCCATCGTCATGCCGGTGTTCGGAATCCCCGCGTTCCAAGGGCGCTTCTGGTTCGTGCTGGTCGTGACGGTCGTGCTGAGTGTCGGGGTGGCGTCCGCGAGTTACGCGTTCGTCGAAGAACCGGCTCGGCGCGCGTTCCGCCGCTGGGAACGCCGACGCCGTACCCCGGGCACCGCCGCTGTGCCTGCTGCCGCGACCCCGACCGCGACCAGCCCCACCAGCGCCGCGAACTGAATCAGGAACGAATGCCCGACGTAGCCGTCGGGTGAGCGCCACGGCCCCGTCGACAGCAGGGCCATAGCGAACATCGTCGACCCGCCTGCGACGCCGACGAGGATCCGCGACGCCGCCGTCGAACCCCACCGTGCCGACGCCGCGACCACACCTGCCGTCCCCAGAGCCGCCACTGCGACACCCACCCAGCCGGCGATGACGACCGAGGCGGCCGCCACCCCGACGAGACCGACCGTGGTCGAATGCCACGTCCGTGGTGCCGGACCGGCGTCGGCTATCGGTCGGCGGGACAGAAGACGGCTGGGCAGAAAACGGCGGGGCAGGAACGCGAGGGCGAACAGAGGGAGAAGGAGCAGCAGGCCACCGAAGATGCCCAGGCGGTACCAGCGATCGGTCGCGAATTCGAGGGTGACGATGCCGTCCGTCCCTGCGGGCACGATCCAACCCTGCTGCCACCCGTCGACGACGATCGACGTCAACTCGGTACCGTCCGGCGCGGATGCGGTCCACCCGATGTTCGTGCTCTCCGGCACCACGATCAGCTGCTCCGAATCGGACGCGGGCACCTGCACTTCACGCAGGTTCTCGGTCCATGTCCGCGTCTCGAGTTCCACCGGATCGGGACGAGGCGATTCCGCACCCACGAGGGGTAACTGCAGGCTCGAGGCCACGAACGCGGTGCCAGGCTCGACGTCCACGTCGACCCGGCCCGCCGACATTCCGACGGTGTCGGTGTCGCACAGGGTGGCGGGCACCTCCGCGCCCTCCGCGAGATCGCGGACGGTGCCGGTGACCGAGGTGCGGTAACTGCGTCCGTCGATGGTGATCACCGGTCCGGACTCACATCCGACGGTGACGGCCTTGTCGTAGACCGGATCCTGCGCGCCGATCGGACCGTCCTCGCCGAGAACGGTGATCTCGGCGAGCCCCGGCGGCGTCTCCTTCGCGAACCCGAGAATGGTGCGATCGATCGTGTCGACGTGATCGACGATGGTGAGTTGCACCCTGTCGGTGAGATGCGGTGTCAGCTCGATCGCCGTGCCATCGGCACCGAATGTCGCCGTGGAGTCCTCACCGAGTTCCCGGACCTGCGGGCCGTTACCGAGATTCACCGCGACCCGGGTGGGTGCGGCGGGGAGCGCCCCCACCGATGTCGCGAGATCCAGACCGGTCACCACCTGCGGCGACGGCAACTCGAGGGTGAGAGTGGGATGCGGCGCACCGGACTCGAGGGATCTCTCCTCCGCGGTCCACGAGGTGCGCGGATCGCCGTCGGTCGTGGCGAACGCCGAGCCCTGCAGATCCACCACGTCGGCGGCACCGCGGGCGATGACCCGATCGGACCGGTCGATCACATCGTCGAGCGCCGGGCCCGGCCGGCCCCGCACCCACAACTGCGGGGTAACCCACGACTCGGCAGGCACATTCAGGGTGCGGGTGAACAGGTTCGGTTCCTCCGGCGCTGCGGCCAACCCGAACGCACACCGCACTCGGTCGGGGGTGTCGACGCAACTGCCGCGACCCGGGAACTCCTGCCGGAGGTCCCAGCCGCGCACAGCCACGCCGTCAGCAGGTTCTGGCACGACGATGCGTCGCCGGATGTCGAGGAACTGCGGGTCGGCGCGGTCGGTGTGGTCCTCGAGCGCGACCTCGGACAGCCCGAACTGGTTGCCGCGACCACCTCCCTCGGCGTATGTCGCGGTGATCCTGATCCACGACGTCGTGCCCAGCGGCAACGCCACGGTCTGCGCCTGTCCCGGCTTCTCGACACGGACGGCGGTACTGCCCCGGTCGGTGGTCACCTCGAGCCACTTCACCGGTGCACCCAGCGCGCCCGAGCTCGTCGTCAGATGCAGGATGCCCGCGTCGATCGGGGTGTCGAGGTCGAGTTGCAGCCATTGTCCGAGTGCGGATTCGAGCCCGTTGCTGTGCCAACCGGTGGTCGGATCGTCGTCGATTGCGGCGGCGGGCCCACTGCCGACCGACGTCCCACCGAGCTGCGTGGCGTCCGACGCCGCGCTCGACACACTGATCCGTGCACCCTCCCATTCGGCCTGCACGAGTTCGGTGTCGGGCACGGGATAGTCGGGCACCAGATTGTGCGTGCGGCGTTCGTCGCCCTCGGCGCGGATCGTCGACGAATGGTGATCGACCTGCCCGTAGTCGGTTTCGCGATCGGTGGGGGTGTCGGTCACGGTCAGTGTGTCCGGTTCCCGTCCCGCACGTGCACTGTCCGCCGCGAACACCCGCGGCCCCACAAAGGTGGTGTCGGTGGTGTTCAGACTCAGCAACGACTCGGGGCCGCCCTGCACGACGGGGACCGACGCGGCGTCCACCGCGTACGGCCCGACGGGGGCGTCCGCCGGTTCGTCGACCCGGTAGATCTCGACCGCCCGATACACCGGGCGCAGGTCGGCGTCGGCGACGACGTCGTCGGGCTGGACCCGCTCGATCTCCGAGCCGAATTCGGCGACCCGCTCGATACCCGGTGATCCCTCGACGGCCCGGTGTACCAGCGCCGGACGTGCCGAGGGGGAGGTCTCGGGATCGAGATCGTTGCGCACCACCAGGTACCCGATGCCCATGCCGCGCAGTGTCGCCGCGAGTCCGGGGGACGGGCGACCGTCGGCGATGAGCCGCTGCACCGAATCGAGCGCCCGGATCGCGCCCGGCGGCACCAACGGCACCGCGTCGCGTGAGGCCCACGGCGTGGACGCGAGAGCCTGGATCGGTTCGTCGCGGGTCAGGCCCCAGATCTGGCTGCCGAACGGCGCTCCCGGCAGGAGCAGGGCGCGTTCGCCGCGTTCGCTGGTGTGCTCGTCGAGCCACTGCGCGGTCTCGTGCCAGTACTCGGGCACCTCGTCGTATGCGCCGCGAGGTGCGAGTTTCCCAGTCCACGCGAGCGACGTCGCGAGAGTCGCGGCGACCAGAATCAACGTGGAGAAGGCGACCATCGGGTTGCGTTCCGGATGCGCGAACGCGGTGCGGGCCTGCCGCCACGGCACCGCCCCGGGCAGCGGCACCCACCGCAGCAGATGTGCGAGGCCGAGGACGAGAGGAAGCCGCACGAGCGGCTCGAGTTTGTGCACGTTGCGCAGCGGCGCGCCCGTGGAATCGAGGAACAGACGAACCTGGTCGGCGAGCGGGGAACTCAGCTCGCCGACGTATCCGGCACCGAGACCTGCGATACCGACGAACAGGATCAGTGTCCACCTGCCGCGCGCGGGCATCGTCCGCATCGCCAGACCCGCGAGGCCCGCGGCGGCGAGCAGACCGGTGACGAGCACCGCGGCGGGCTGGGTGACGAGCACGGCACCGGCGATGCGTTCCGGCGACACGAACGGCGTCCAGCTACTGGTGCCGCGCAGCACCTCTGCCAGCGACGTCCATTGGGTGGTCACCCCGGACGACTCGATGAAGTCCAGAAACGGGGGACTGACCTTCCCGAGCAGCAGCAGCGGCACCACCCACCACGTCACCGCGACCATGCACAGCGGAAGCCACCACACGGTGAAACGCCACCAGCGGCGGTTCGGCCGGTGCGCGACCCACCACAGGCCGGCGACGAGACACGCAGCAGCGGTGGCGACGGCGTTGATCGCGCCCATCAGGGCGACGGCGACGGCGGACTGCGCGGCGAGGGCACGGTGCGAGAGCGCTTCGTGCCCGTTCAGATACCGCACCACGGGCAGTAGCACCCACGGCGCGAGCATCAGCGGATGCGCCTCCGACGAGATGGATCCGAGGGTCGTCAGGACGCGCGGCGACAACACGAACACGGTCGCCGCGATCACCCGCGAGCCACGATTGCCGACCCCGAGCGCTTCGGCGAGCCGGATCAGGCCCCAGAAACCCGCGACCAGCAGCAACATCCACCACAGTCGCTGCGTGATCCACGGGGGGATGTGCAGCAGCTGCCCGAGCGCGAAGAACGAACCGTGCGGGAAGAAGTACCCGTACGCCTGGTTCTGGACCTGCCCGAGCGGCGCCAGACTGCTCCACTGGTGAGCGGCCCGTGTGAGGAAACCGATCGGGTTCTGCGTCAGGTCGTATTTGGTATCCGCAACGACCAGACCGGGGACCTGCGTGAACGACAGAACGAACGCGACGGCGGCGACAACATACAGCCACCGCCGCGACAGCGGTTCTGTGGACGGTGAAGACTCGACGCCGGAAGGTTCCGCAGCGCCGTGCGTACGTGAACTCGAAGCGTTGCCGGCGCCGTCAGCGGCTGCCGTACTCAACTTGGTTCAGAAGAGACGAATCAGCGTTGCCGCTGCGATCGATCTCGGGACGTGAGGTCTCGGATACCGCGGCCGTGACTCCGAATATCGCGACGGCACCTACTACGGCACCGGCCACCGCGCTGATCAAGCCCGCGCCAAGGAACTTCCCCATGCCCATCTCCCCATCATCGATCGACTCGCGTCGTTTGGTTCCGCGTCAAGGTATCACTCCGGATGGGGCGGACGGCGGCAGCGCACCGTCCCACCACTCAGAGTCCGATGGTGCCCAGTAAGGTGCGCAGCTTCGCGGTGGTCTCGGCGAGCTCGTCATCGGGATCGGAATCCGCAACGATGCCGCCACCCGCCCACGCGACGGCCCGCAGTCCGTCCGAGCTGATCTCGGCGCAGCGGATGGCGACGAGCCAGTCACCGTCACCGTTAGAGTCGCACCAGCCGACCGCGCCGCCGTAGAAACGGCGGTCGCCTTCCATCGTCCGGATCGCGGCGAGTGCAGCCTCGGTGGGCGTTCCCGCGACCGCGGGCGTCGGATGCAGGGCCGCGGCGACGGTGAGCGCATCGGTGCCCGGATCGCGCAGTGTGCCGGTGATCGGGGTCGCGAGATGCCACACGTCCGGAGTCGACGTCAGTTCCGGCCCGGCGGGGATGTCGAGGTCGCTGCACAGCGGGGCAAGCCGTGCCCGGATCCAGTCGATGACGAATGCGTGCTCGGCCCGGTTCTTCGGCGACGCCAGCAACGCCTCACCGGCCTCACGGTCGGCATCCGGATCGGTGCGTCGGGCGGCGGTGCCTGCGAGCGGACGGCACGTCACGGTGTCGCCGCGCACACTGACCAGCAGTTCCGGAGTCGCGCCGACCAAGGTGTGACCCCAGTACCGTTCTTCCGCTGCGCTGAGGTCGAGCGCGTACGTCGTCGCGCCCGGATGCCGGTCGATCATGCGCGCGGCCAGCGACAGTGGGTCGATCGGTTCGTCGGCCTCGAGTGCCACGCGCCGCGCCGCGACCACCTTCTCGAACTCGCCGAGGTCGAGGCGCTCGATGAGGGAACGCACCCGCGCGACATGCACGCGGGGAACGGGGATCTGCGCGGTCATCCGCACCTCAGGAAGGTCGGGCAGGCAGGTGGGAGCTACCCACGGTCCGTCGGTGACCACGACGCTTTCGGGTTCCGTCAGCCCCGCAGGCCGGTCGGGGTTGAACGGCAGCGCCCCGGCGATCAGATCGGCCTTGCCGCGGCGCAACGCCGTCGACGCGGAAATGACATCGGAGAACAGGCGCCGCGTTCCGAGGGCGTGTACTGAGCGATCGGCGCGCGAAAGCAGGAATCCGTCCATGGTGAGACGACGATATCGCCCGCACACGATTCCTCATGTAGTGCGGTGGGATTCTGTGACGTCGGCGTCAGTGCCCGGAGACGCAGGCGTCAGCGGCCCGGCGGCACGATCAGCACGGGCCGGTGGCTGTGCCGGAGCACGTGGTCGGCGACCGAGGACTGCAACAGCGAACGCAGCCCCGTCGTGCCGCGGGTGCCTGTGACGATGATGTCGACATCCAGTTCGTCGGCGGCCTCGACGATCGCCGTCCACACCGCGTTGACGACCTCGACGGTGCGGCCCTCGGCGTGCAGGCCGAGCGAGTTGGCAAGCTCGAGGCCCTCCCGGTTGGTGACCTTCGCGTCGGAGAGCGCCACGTCCTCGTTGTCCTCGTCCGGTACCCACTCGGGCTGCATCACGCCCGACAACCCCGACATCCGCGCAGCCTGGCGGACCATCGGCTCCCACGCGGTGACGACGATGGCGCGGCACGACTCGAGGAAACGACCCGCGTATTGCACGGCGCGCTTGGAGTTCTCGGATCCGTCGTAGGCGATGAGGATCAAGTCTGCGGCCAACGTGCACTCCTCCAGGTCGTGTACGTGAAAGCTCTCATGTCGGTGATGGTTGCGTGCACGATACCTCGCTACGCGGGTGGTGGGGAGGCCCCTGTGTGAGTCGACTACCGTCGAGCATCATGCGGATCCGACACAGCCTCGCCGTTGTCCTCGCCTCGGCACTCGCGGTTACGGCCTGCGGTGCCGACGACACTGCCGACGACCCGACATCGGAGCCGTCCGCGACCGCGCAGTCGACGGCACCTCGGTCCTCTGCGACAGCTGCATCGTCCCCCCCGGCCGAGGCGTGCGGCGACGACCTGCTCGCGTCGCTGTCACTGCGTCAGAAATTGGCGCAGCTGCTCAACGTCGGGGTCACCGGCGCCGACGACGCGCTGGCCGTGATCGGGGCAGAACAGATCGGCGGCATCTTCGTCGGGAGCTGGACCGATCCCGCGATGCTCGCGGAGCGTCAGATCCCCGGGGTCGCGGCGCAGAGTCCGCTGCCGCTGATGGTGACGATCGACGAAGAGGGCGGCCGCGTGTCGCGGGTGGGGGAACTACTCGGCCCCGACCCGTCGGCCCGCGTCACCGCGCAGACGATGACCGTCGACGAGACCTATCAGATGGCACTCGAGCGGGGCCGGGAGTTGCGTGAGCTCGGCATCACCGTCGACTACGCGCCCGACGTCGACGTGAGCAGCCAGCCCGACAATTCCGTGATCGGCGACCGTTCCTTCTCGGACGATCCGGCAGTCGTCACCGACTACGCAGGTGCCTACGCCCGCGGTCTCCAGGATGCAGGCATCATGCCGGTGCTCAAGCACTTCCCCGGCCACGGTTCGGCGTCCGGCGATTCGCACACCGGTGCTGTGACGACCCCGCCGATCCAGGAACTCGTGGCATCCGACCTTGTGCCGTATCGGGAACTCGTCTCGTCCGACGTCGCGGTGATGTTGGGTCATCTCGACGTTCCCGGCCTGACCGAGGGCCTGCCTGCGAGTATCAGCCCCGCCGCGGTGGATCTGCTTCGGACCGGCACCGGCTACGGCGGGCGTCCCTTCGACGGCATGATCTTCACCGACGACTTGTCGGGGATGCAGGCGATCACCGACTCGTATCCGATCACCGAAGCCGTCGAGGCGGCATTGGTTGCGGGCGTCGATCAGGCGTTGTGGCTGACCACCGATCAGGTTCCGGCGGTCCTCGACCATCTCGAGCGCGCGGTGGTCTCGGGTGAGCTGCCCGCGGCGCAGGTCGACGAGTCCGTGCGCACGGTGGCCCGTGCCAAAGGTGCGCTCGAGTGCTGACAAGTCCGGTTCGTCCGGTGAACTCCGGCTACCTACCGTAGAGTAAGAAAACGTTCGAGACGTAGGTGTGGAGGAGCCATGGCTGGCGGTACCAAGCGACTGCCCCGTGCGGTACGGGAGCAGCAGATGCTCGACGCCGCAGTGGATGTGTTCTCCGAGAACGGATTTCACGACACGTCCATGGATTCGATCGCAGCGCGCGCGTCGATTTCGAAGCCGATGCTCTACCTCTACTACGGGTCGAAGGACGAACTGTTCGCCGCGTGCATCAGTCGCGAGGGGCAAGCGTTCGTCGAGGCGCTCAAGCCCGCAGGCGACCTGTCGCTGTCGCCGCGCGAACAGCTGCGCGTGGCACTGGAGTCGTTCCTCGGTTTCGTCGACGCCCACCGCAGCTCGTGGATGGTGCTCTACCGCCAGGCATTCGGGCAGCAGGCGTTCGCCGGACAGGTGCAGAACAGCCGTGATCAGTTGATCGAGCTGACCGCCCACCTTCTCGAATCCAGCACGCGCGACCCGGAACCCGGCACCGACTTCCAGATCATGGCCGTCGCGCTCGTCGGTGCGGGCGAAGCTGTCGCCGACCGTGTCGCGGGTGGCGAGATCGAGGTCGAGAAGGCGGCCGACCTGCTCGAGAACCTTGCGTGGCGCGGTCTGGCGGGCAAGAAGAAGTCCGACCAGCAGGGCTGATCGGACCTCTTCACCGGACAGTGCGCCGGGACGCCCCCATCGCGCCCCGGCACACCGAGATTCAGCGCAGTGTCGCCGTGAGGTGCGGGTACTGCTTCTTCGGGTGCCGCACCGCGAGATCCCACCCGTCACCCTCGCGCTGCGCGTAGAGGCTCAGCGACGACGGCAGGAGCACCGGCTTGCCGAACCGCACCGAGTAGGTGACCTTCTCGGGGATCCGGCCCTCCACCATCGACAGCGTGGCCGCGGCGGTCCACATGCCGTGCGCGATGGACTTCGGGAACCCGAACGCCTTGGCGCCCAGCGACGACACGTGGATCGGATTGCGATCGCCCGACACCGCTGCGTACTTGTCGATCGTCTTCTGGTCGACGCGCAGCGTGGAGGTGGCGACGGCCGGAATCTCGTCGTCCTTCGGCTCCGGCTTCGGCTCACCGGACAGCGATGTGCGCTGCTGATGCAGGAACGTCGACGTCTGGCGCCACACCGTCTCGCGTCCCACGTTGACGACGGTGACGAGATCGACGAGCAGTCCCTTGCGGTGTTCACGCATGTTCTCGGCGTGCACACGCAGATCGAGAGGCTCGGTCGTGGAGATCGGCCGCAGCTGCTCGATCACGTTCTCGGCGTGCACCGAACCGACCGCAGAGAACGGAAAGCCCTTGGACACCATCAGTTTCATCACGAGCGGGAACGTGAGGATGAACGGGTACGTCAGCGGCAACGTGTCGCCGAAACGCAGCCCGCACACCTTCGCGTACTCGGCGAGATTGTCGGGATCGACCCGCAGCCCGCGGAGTACCAGCGTGTCGTCGGGCAGTGAATCGCCGGATGCGCCGACGACGGGCAGCGCCGAGAGCACGGCGCGACCGTAGACGTCGAGGATCGACGGGCTCGCCGACAGTTCGATCTCGCTCATCAAGCCCCCAGCATGGACTGGCCGCACACACGCACGACCTGCCCGGTGACGGCGCTCGACGCGGGGCTCGCGAACCACGCCACGGTCTCGGCGACGTCGACGGTCTCACCGCCCTGGCTCAGCGAGCTCATCAGGCGGCCGCCCTCGCGGGTCGCGAGCGGGATCGCAGCGGTCATCGCGGTTTCGATGAAGCCCGGCGCGACAGCGTTGATGGTGATGTTCTTCTTCGCGAGCACGGGCGCGGTGGCCTGCACGAGGCCGATGACGCCTGCCTTGGACGCGCCGTAGTTGGTCTGGCCACGGTTGCCCGCGATACCCGCGATCGACGACACGTCGATCACGCGACCGCCTTCCTTCAGTGCCCCCTTCTCGACGAGCACCTCGGTGATCTTCTGCGGGGCAATGAGGTTCACGGCCATCACGGAGTTCCACTTGCTGCCGTCCATGTTGGCGAGCAGCTTGTCGCGGGTGATGCCTGCGTTGTGGACGATGATGTCGGCGCCGCCGTGTCGCTCGAGCAGATATGCAGCGAGCTTGTCGCCCGCGTCGGCCGCGGTGACGTCGAGCGGGAAGGACGTGCCACCCACGCGGTTGGCGGTCTGCGACAGCGCCTCACCGGCAGCCGGTACGTCCGCTGCGATGACGGTGGCGCCGTCGCGGGCGAGGACCTCGGCGATCGTCGCGCCGATGCCGCGCGCGGCGCCGGTCACGACAGCGACCTTGCCCTCGAGCGGCTTGGTCCACGACGCGGGGGCGGTGGCGTCGTCGTCGCCGACGCGGACGACCTGGCCGTCGACGAACGCAGATTTGGCGGACAGCAGGAATCGCAGTGTCGACTCGACGCCGGAGAGCCCCGTCGAGGCCTTCGGTGAGACGTACACGAGTTGGATGGTGGCACCGCGGCGCAGTTCCTTGCCGAGACTGCGCGTGAAGCCTTCGAGCGCGCGCTGCGCGATCTGCTCGTCGACCGACGTCACCTGCTCGGGTGTGGTGCCGAGGACGACCACGCGTCCGCTGGGAGCGAGGTTGCGGATCGCGGGCTGGAAGAACGTGAGGAGCTGTTCCAGGCCCGCGGCGTCACTGATACCGGTAGCGTCGAACACGAGGGCACCGAACACGGTGTCGGCCGGGTCTGCGAACGTGTAGTCGCTCAGCAGTGTGCGGATCGGTTCCACGAGGCGGCCGTTGCCGCCGACGAGGACGGGTCCGGGGAGCGCGGGCTCGCCGGGCTGGTAGCGGCGAAGCTTCTCGGGCTGTGGCAGACCGAACTGCTTCGCGAGGAAAGAGCCGGGTGCGGACGAGATGAGCTGGGAATAGAGCTTGGGGGCGCCCTTGGCGTCAGCCACGTTTCCACCTTCTTCGAATTCGGTCGTCGATGCTGTGGTCGACAACTAACTTACTCCTGAGTAAGAATAGTAGCCACAGTTCAGTCCATCCGAATCCGGGAGATATCAGTGACCACCAATGCCCGAACCACGCAGCAGCGTCACATCGCTCGTGCCACGCAGCAGCGTCGCGTCGCCGTTCTCGGTGGCAACCGGATCCCGTTCGCACGTTCGGATCGCACGTACGCACGCGCGTCCAACCAGGACATGTTCACCGCGACCCTCGACGGTCTCGTCAGCCGCTTCAACCTGCAGGGCGAGCGCCTCGGTGCAGTCGTCGGCGGCGCGGTGCTCAAACACAGCCGCGACTTCAATCTCGTCCGTGAAAGCGTTCTCGGTAGCGCACTGAGCCCCTACACGCCCGCGTGGGACCTGCAGCAGGCATGCGGCACGGGCCTGCAGTCGATCGTCTCGGTGGGCGACGCGATCGCCGCCGGTCGCATCGACGCAGGAATCGGCGGCGGCGTCGATACCACCTCCGATGCCCCGATCGCGGTGAGCAACCCACTGCGCGAGTTCCTGCTCTCGCTCAACCGCGCCCGCACGACGGCCGCTCGCGTCAAACTGCTCGGCAATGTGCGCCCGTCGATGCTCGGCATCGAGATCCCACGGAACGGCGAACCGCGCACCGGCCTGTCGATGGGCGAGCACGCTGCGATCACCGCGAAGGAGTTCGGGGTCCGCCGCGAAGACCAGGACGAACTCGCCGCCGCGAGCCACCACAACATGGCCGCCGCCTACGACCGCGGATTCTTCGACGACCTCGTCACCCCGTTCCTGGGGCTCACCCGCGACGACAACCTGCGTCCGGATTCGTCCGTGGAGAAGCTGTCGACGTTGAAGCCGGTGTTCGGCACCGAGCTCGGCGACGCCACCATGACGGCAGGCAACTCCACCCCGCTCACCGACGGCGCGTCGGCGGCCCTGTTGTCGACAGAGGAATGGGCGGCCGAGCGGAACCTGCCGGTCCTCGCGTACCTCGTCGACTCCGAGACCGCGGCCGTCGATTACGTCCACGGTGGCGACGGCCTGCTCATGGCTCCCACCTACGCCATCCCCCGTCTGCTGCAGCGCAACGGGCTCACTCTGCAGGATTTCGACTTCTACGAGATCCACGAGGCGTTCGCGTCGGTGGTCCTCGCCACGCTGCAGGCGTTCGAGTCGGAGGAGTATTGCACGCAACGGCTCGGTCTCGACGCTCCGCTCGGATCGATCGACCGCAGCAAGCTCAACGTCAACGGATCCTCGCTCGCCGCGGGTCATCCCTTCGCCGCGACCGGCGGCCGCATCGTCGCTGCACTCGCGAAGATGCTGCACGAGAAGAAGCAGGAGACGGGCAAGCCCGTACGTGGCCTCATCTCGATCTGCGCTGCGGGCGGCCAGGGTGTGACGGCAATCCTCGAGGCGTGATCTCCGGGGGGGGAGTGGCTCACATTCGAGAAATTCTTCGACATGCGTGTAACACCCCCGTCGACACGGCGATAGAACAGACGACCCTGCTGGGCTACCTGACCCCCGACCTGGTAGCCCAGCGGGGTCTCTGCGTATTCCGCTCGTAGACCGTTCACCCCCGGGCGTTACCCTGGAGAACCGGTATCCGGCGCGCAGAGTACGACGAGCGTGCCCCGTCTGAAGGGACATCGGTGAGCGGCAACAACGGGACGAACGAGCCCGAGGCTACACACGACGACGTTCTCCCGACCCAACCACACTCGCACGAGGCGCACCCGGCCGACGATGCGACGGAGGTCGACGCTGTCACAGAGCAGGAAGGCGCTGCGACACGGGAAAAGAGCGAAGCGGCACTCCCGGAAGGGAAGAGCGCTGCCGACGGGTCCGACGCAGCCACGGCACCGGTTTTCCGAACTGCACCCACCGGTCCGGTCGAATCCACCGACACAGCCGAGACCTCTGAGGCTCCTGCCTCTGCTGAGGCTCCAGGTACGCCTGAGGTATCAGGGGCCGATGAGTCCTCTGCGCCCACAGTGTCTCTCGCGTCGACCGATACCGCGTCGGAAGCGCCCACCACCGTCATCCCGGTCGTGAAGATGCCGTCGGAGCAGATGCCGTCGGAGCAGAAGCCGTCGGAACGGAAACCCTCAGAGCAGAATCCGCCCGAGTCGGATGCTCCCACCGAACAGATGCCGCAGATCAAGATGCCGCCGGCGTCGGCCGCGACGACCGCGATGCCACCTGCGTCGCCCCCGGCCGCACCACCGCCACCCGCCGGACCGCCGCCGGTCGCGCCTCCACCGGGGGGTGGCCCGGGCGGACCGTCGGGTCCCGACAAGCCGTGGTCGAATGTGCCGAAGCGCACGGTTGCGCTCGTCGTCGGTGGTGTCGCTGCTGTCCTCGCCGTCCTGTACGTCGCAGATCTCGCAATGAGCTCGGGAGAGGTGCCGCGCGGCGTCACCGTCGCCGGTGTCGAGATCGGCGGTGAGTCTCGCGGCGATGCCGAAGCGACTCTGCGTGAAGAATTGGGTTCGCGGCTCGACACTCCCGTCGCGGTCACCGCAGGAGACACCAGCGGCGAGATCGTGCCGTCGGAGGCCGGGCTGGCGATCGATTGGGACGCCACGCTCGCTCGCGTGGGCGAGCAGCCTCTCAATCCGTTCACGCGCCTGGCGTCGTTCTTCGGCAACGACGAGGTCGGCGTGGTGTCCACCCGCGACGACGCAGCGCTCGCCGCGTCGATCGATCTGGTGACCGCTGCCGCCGCACACGAGCCGCGCGAAGGCAACATCGTGTTCGAGGACGGCACCCCCGTCCCGGTCACCCCACAGCCCGGCCAGCGTCTCGATGCGGAAGCGGCGTCGGATGTCTTCGCTGAGCGCTGGCCCTTCGGCGACGTGTCGCTGCCGGTCGAGAGCGTGGATGTCACGGTCACTCGTGAGGGTCTCGATCGGGCGCTTGCCGAGATCGCGGTTCCCGCGGTGGCGGCGGATCTCTCGGTCACCGGCCTCGACGGCGCTGTGGCGACCTTGCCGCGCCAGGACATCGGCGCGGTATTGTCCTTCGCGCCGGACGGCTCCGGTGGTCTGGATCCGCAGTATCACCCCGAGGCCGCCATCGGCATTCTGGCGCCGCAGCTCGAGGCGACGGAGACGGAGCCGAAGGACGCGCAGATCGTCCTCGACGGCGGTCGCCCCTCGGTCGTGCCGGGGACCGAGGGCAATCTCGTCGACTGGGAGAAGACACTCGAGTCGCTGCCGCAGCTGCTTGCGATGGAGGAGGGGCGGACCGTCGAGGCCGTGTACGAGTCGGCCGATCCGAAGCTCACGACCGAGGCCGCCGAGAAACTCGGGATCAACGAGGTGATCGGCGAGTTCACGTCCGGTGGATTCGAATACGCATCCGGTGTGAACATCCGGCTGGCCGCCGGCGAGATCAACGGTGCCCTCGTGAAGCCGGGGGAGACGTTCTCGCTCAACGGCTACACGGGTCCGCGCGGTGCGGCGGAAGGCTATGTGGAGTCCGGCATCATCGAAGCGGGCCGTCCGGGCAAGGCAGTGGGTGGCGGCATCAGCCAGCTCGCGACCACTCTGTACAACGCGTCGTACTTCGCGGGCATGGAGGACGTCGACCACACCGAGCACAGCTACTACATCTCCCGCTACCCGGCTGCGCGTGAGGCGACGGTCTACGAGGGCGCGATCGATCTGGCGTTCCGCAACCCGTCGGAGACGACCGGCGTGCTGATCCAGACGATCTGGACGCCTTCGGACGTCACGGTCCGGCTGTGGGGCACCAAGACGGTCGACGTGCAGTCCATCACCGGTGACCGCACCAACTACACGTCGCCGAACACGATCACGCTGCCTGCGGGCGAGGCATGTATCCCGTCCAGCGGCGCGCAGGGCTTCACCGTCACCGACACCCGCATCGTCACCGACGCGCAGACCGGTACGCAGGTCTCGAACAAGACTCGGACGGTTCGTTACGACCCGGTGCCCGTCGTCAAGTGTGTGAGCCCGGAACCGAAGCCCGGCGAAGACGAGCCGGCGGGCGCCGACCGGCCGTCAGCGCCCGCCTCAGCGCCTGGTGCGGCACCGGCACCGGCACCGGCACCGGCACCGGCAGAAACCGAGTCCGAAGCCCCGGCGGCACCGGAAACCGAGGAGCCTGCTGCGTCTCGCCCGTCTGCGGGAGATTTCGTACCGGACTTCTCCGGTGCCGGCCTCGAGTACTGACGGGGCGTCACAGTCGGCGGGTCAGCCGTAGTCGCGCGATGCGGTGACCGTCGAGTTCGCTGACCGCGAGCCGGTGCCCGTCGACGCTCACGCTTTCACCGAGGTCCGGCAGGTGTTGCAGACGGTGCAGGATGTAGCCCGCAACGGTCTCGTAAGGCCCATCGGGGAGGGCGATGCTCGTGTCGCGGGAGAAGTCGTCGACGTGCAACCACCCGTCGATGTACCGGCTGCGCGAAAGCGCGGTCGTCTCGGAAGGTTCGTCGGCAGGATCGAACTCGTCGCCGATTTCGCCGACGATCTCTTCGACGATGTCCTCGACGGTCACGATGCCGGCAGTACCGCCGTACTCGTCGACGATCAGGGCGATCTGGGCATTGTTGCGGCGCATGACCGTCAACGAGGCGAGTGCGGCTTTGGAGCCGGGCAGCGCCAGGATCGGGCGGCATAGATCGGCAACGACGCCGACCTCGACCTCGGTGTCGGTGTCGGTGTCGGTGTCGGCGAGCAGCAGATCACGTAGATGCACGAAGCCGATCACGTGGTCGACCGTGTCGGCGGTGACCGGGTAGCGGCTGTGTGCCTTGGCCAGCGCGATGGTGCGGGCGTCGGGATCGGGGTGTCGGCGGTGAGAAAGTCGACGTCGGTGCGGGGGCGCATCACCTCGGTCAGATGCCGAGCGCCGGCGTCGAAAACCTCCGAGTGCACCTGCCGTTCGTCCTCGGGCAGTGCGTTGTGACCGACGAGCAGATCGCGCAGCTCTTCGTGAGTGATCTCCTCATTCGTGCGGGACGGGTCGGCCCCGAGCAGCCTCACCAGCGCATCGGTGGAGATCGACAGCAGCCAGATCACCGGGCGCATGACGGTGGCGAAGCGGTCCAGGGCAGGTGCGGTGGCCAATGACATCCCGGTGGAGCGTTGCAGGGCGATGCGTTTGGGGACCAGTTCGCCGAGCACGAGCGAGAGGTAGGCGATGACCAAGGTGGTGCCGATCAACGCGATCGCATTGGCCGCGCTGCCGGAGAGCCCCCATCTCTGCAGGGTCGGGGCCAGGTCGGGCGCCAGGGTCGAGGCGCCGTATGCGGCGGAGAAGAAGCCGGCGACGGTGACACCGATCTGCACCGCAGACAGGAACCGGTTGGGGTTCCGGGCCAGTTCAGCTGTGCGACGACCGCGGGCGCTGCGTCGTTCGAGTTCCCGCAGTTGGCTTTCGCGCAAGGTCACCAGCGCGATCTCGGTAGCGGCGAACACCCCGCCGACGAGCACGAACACCAGCACCAGGGCAAGGTTGACGAGCGTGTCGGCGGTCATACCGTGCTGCCCGTGTCAGTGAGTGCTGACGTGGGTTTCGGGCCGTCGTCCATGGTCCTTTCTCCTCACCGAGTGGTCTCCAGTCTAGGGAAAGGACAGCGGTGTCCGCCGATCAACGGTTCGGCGACATAACCGAAGCCGGTCCTGCTGCCGCCGGACGATACGACAGTGGCTCCCGCCGAAACGGCGGGAGCCACTGTCTTGTCCGAGTGTTACGCAGGCATCAGAACCCGGCTTCGTCGAGCTCCATGATGTCGAGGTCGACGTTGGCGATGATGCCCCGCGACGTGGTCAGGGTGGGCAGCACGTTCTTCGCGAAGAAGGACGCCGCTGCGACCTTGCCCTCGTAGAACGCCTTGTCCTTCGCATCCGGATTCGCATCGAGCGCGGCCAGCGCGATCTCGGCGTGCTCGAGAAGCAGCCAGCCGATGAGCAGGTCGCCGAACGACTCGAGGAAGCGGACGGAGCCGAGGCCCACCTTGTACAGCTCGGTGGGCTGCTCCTGCGCACCCATGAGGAACTGGGTGAGGGTCGCGACCATCGTCTGGGCGTCTTCGAGTGCTGTGGCCAGCAGTGCGCGCTCGGGCTTGAGGCGCTGGTCGGCCGTGTCGGAGTCGAGGAACTTCTTGACCTGCCCGGCGACGTGCGCGAGGGCCACGCCGCGGTCGCGGGCGATCTTGCGGAAGAAGAAGTCCTGCGCCTGGATCGCGGTGGTGCCCTCGTACAGGGAGTCGATCTTCGCGTCGCGGATGTACTGCTCGATCGGGTAGTCCTGCAGGAAGCCCGAACCACCGAAGGTCTGCAGCGAATCCGTCAGGTACTGGTAGGCCCGTTCGGAGCCGCAGCCCTTGACAACCGGAAGGAGCAGGTCGTTGATGCGGTGCGCGAGTTCGGCGTCGGCGCCCGAGACCTGCTCGGCGACGACGTCGTCCTGATGCGCGGCGGTGTAGAGGTACACGGCGCGCAGGCCCTCGGAGTAGGCCTTCTGCATCGCGAGCGACCGGCGGACGTCCGGGTGATGCATGATCGACACGCGCGGGGCGGCCTTGTCGGACATCTGGGTCAGGTCGGCGCCCTGGATGCGCTCCTTGGCGTAGTCGAGGGCGTTGAGGTAGCCGGTCGACAGGGTCGCGATGGCCTTGGTGCCCACCATCATGCGGGCGTGCTCGATGACGTCGAACATCTGCGCGATGCCGTTGTGGACCTCGCCGACGAGCCAGCCCTGGGCGGGAACGCCGTGGCCGCCGAAGGTGAGTTCGCAGGTCGCGGAGGCCTTGATGCCCATCTTGTGCTCGACGTTGGTGACGAAGACGCCGTTGCGCTCGCCCATCTCGTTCTTCTCGAAGTCGAAGTGGGTCTTCGGGACGAAGAACAGGGACAGGCCCTTGGTGCCCGGTCCGGCGCCCTCGGGGCGCGCAAGGACGAGGTGGAAGATGTTCTCGAACAGGTCGTCGGAGTCGGCCGAGGTGATGAAGCGCTTGACGCCCTCGATGTGCCAGGAGCCGTCGTCCTGCTTGATGGCCTTGGTGCGGCCCGCGCCCACATCGGAGCCTGCATCGGGTTCGGTGAGGACCATGGTGGCGCCCCAACCGCGCTCGACGCAGGTGGTGGCCCACTTCTTCTGCTCGTCGGTGCCGTTCTCGAACAGCACACCGGCGAAGGCGGGGCCTGCCGCGTACATGAACGCTGCGGGCTGAGCGCCGAGCATCATCTCGTTGACCGCCCACAGGAAGCTGCGCGGCGATGCGGTGCCGCCGATCCCCTCGGGGATGCCCATGGACCAGTATCCGGCGTCCCACCAGGCGCGGAAGGACTTCTTGAACGGCTCCGGGAGGGTCACGGTGTGGGTGTCCGGATCGAAGACCGGGGGGTTGCGGTCGGCGTCGGCGAAGCCTTCGGCGGCCGGACCCTCGGCGAGGGCCTTGACCTCGGAGAGGATGCCGCGTGCGGTCTCTTCGTCGAGGTCGCCGAAAGTGCCGGCTTCGAGGACCTTCTGAATCTTCAGGAACTCGAACAGGTTGAACTCGAGGTCGCGGAGGTTGCTCTTGTAATGGCCCATGTCTGTGCTCTGTCTCCCAGTGCGGTCCGGTGTCTTCCTAGTACCGCCCAAGTTTATTACTCGTCGGTAACATCTCTATGTTACTCGTCAGGCAACTAACTGCCAAGGCCGATTTTACGGGCAACGACGAGTGCGTCGACGGCAGTTCCGGAAACTGTTTCCCGGAATCTCCGCTCGGCCGCCCGGATTTCCAGCCTTCCGTCGATTTCTTCGACGATATCTGTTGGTGTGTAAAGGATTTCACTGTCCTGGGGTCCGCCGACTCCGTCTTCGATATTCGTCCGGTCGTGGCCCAGAAATATGAGGATTCCTTCAGGTTTCAGTGAATTGATCGCATTCTCGATCAGGGCTCTGCGCTCTGCTGCGGGGAAGTGTAGGAATACGGCGAGTATCAGATCATAGTTGCCGGAAAATGTGCCCTGAGTCACGTCCGACTGGGTGTATTGCAGGCGGTCGCGCGACCGTTTCGGTGCCTGTGCCGCGACCTGCCGCGCCTTGTCCAGGGCCACTTCGGAGAAGTCGGTACCTACTACTTCCCAACCGCGGGTCGCGAGCCAGAGGGAATGACGCCCCTCCCCGCACCCGAGGTCGAGTGCGCGGCCGTGCGGGAGGGCGGTGGCGAACTCGACGACGACAGGGTTCGGTGGAGCTCCCCACACCAGATCTGCCGCCCGGTACTTCTCGTCCCATTCCTGTGCGTCCATGGGGGAACGGTAGCTCCATGCCCTCCGGGGTCCCCTGGAACGAGTTCCAACAGGGGTGTCGCGGAGGGTAGTTTCGACCCGCGATACCGTGTCCGAACGGCGTTGCTAGGACAGCAGCGCCACGATGATGTAGAGGAGTTCGCCGGATGGGTGCACAGATCGCCGCTCCAACGCCGTTGCGGAACAGCGTGCTGCTCGGGCTGGGCGTCCACCGCCCCGAACGTGTCGTCACGAATGAGGAGATCTGCCGCCTGATCGACTCGAGCGACGAGTGGATCCAGTCGCGTTCCGGCATCAAGGAGCGTCGATTCGCGAAGGCACACCCCGAAGAGACGATCGTCGACATGTCGGTCAGTGCCGCAGAGAAGGCGCTCGAAGCCGCCGAGCTCACCGGCGCTCAGATCGACACCGTGATCATCGCGTGCTCCACCTACGGTTTCCAGACCCCGCAGGCCGCTGCGCTCGTCGCCGACAAGATCGGCACGAGCGGCGCCGCTGCACTCGACATCCAGGCCGGCTGCGCAGGCTTCTGCTACGCGCTGGGTGTGGCATCCGATCTGGTTCGGGCAGGTTCGGCGACGAACGTGCTCGTCGTCGGCGTCGAGCGGATGAGCGATGCCACCAACCCCACCGACCGCTCCGTGCGATTCATCTTCGGTGACGGCGCGGGCGCCGTGGTCGTGGGCGCGTCCGACGAAGTGGGCATCGGCCCCACCGTGTGGGGCTCCGACGGCTCCCAGGGCAACGCGATCCGGCAGGAACCCGACTGGGTCGACTTCGCACAGAACCCCACCCAGCCGCGTCCCTGGATCATCATGGAAGGCACCGCGGTGTTCCGCTGGGCGGCCTTCGAGATGAGCAAGTACGTCCGTCAGGTCGCCGACAAGGCCGGTGTCGCGCTCGCGGATCTCGACGCGTTCGTGCCGCACCAGGCGAACCTGCGGATCAACGACGTCATCGTCCGACAGCTCGAGCTGCCCGACACCGTCGCGGTCGCCGACGACATCATCGAGACCGGCAACACCTCCGCGGCGTCCATCCCGCTCGCCATGGAGAAGATGCTGCGCACCGGTCAGGTCGAGCCCGGCGCCACCGCGCTACTGCTGGCCTTCGGTGCGGGCCTGTCCTATGCGGGTCAGGTCGTCAAGATGCCGCCGCTGGCTCACTGATCCATGGCAAGTGCAAAGAAGTCACCGGTGCCCCGGTGGCTGTGGTTGCTCTGTTTCGTCGTGGTCTCCGTGGCCGTGGTTCTCCTCGAGCCGTACGACTCCGACTCGTCCGGTGCCGCCTCTTCGGGCGGCACCGGCCCGTCGCCGACCTACAGCGGTTCGGCGGCACTCCAGGCGCTCGCGATGCTTCCGGTGCGCGACGCCGCGTCGCAGAGCGGCTACGAACGGGGGATGTTCGGCTCCGCGTGGACCGACAGCGTCACCGTCGAGTTCGGCAAGAACGGTTGCGACACCCGAAACGACATTCTCAAGCGCGACCTGGTGCACATCTCTCTCGAGCCCGCCACGAAGGACTGCACCGTGCGTACGGGCACGCTCCACGACCCGTACACAGGCACCGAGATCTTCTTCCGCCGCGGCAGTGCCACGTCGTCGCAGGTGCAGATCGACCACGTCGTTGCCCTGTCCAACGCGTGGAAGACGGGCGCGCAGCAACTCGATGAGCAGCGGCGCCGCGACCTGGCGAACGATCCGCGCAATCTGATTGCCGTCGACGGTCCGACCAATCAGTCCAAGGGCGACTCCGACGCTGCGCAGTGGCTTCCGCCCAACCCCGGATACCACTGCGACTACGTGGCGCAGCAGATCGAGGTCAAGACCGTCTACGAGCTGTGGGTCACGCCCGCCGAACACGACGCGATGTCCAGGGTCCTCACGGCCTGCTGAATCGGTCCCGGTGCGGTGGAGCACAGACGGGCCCTCACCCACGCTCGTGACTCTTGAATATCATCGTTGTGTCGCACGTAACCTGATACGCGACGCGATTCCGGTGGCCACACCCGGTGCTGTTCGGAATCGGACCGATACGACGTGGGAGAACCGCCATGAGCGCCGATAAACCGAAAATCATCTACACGTTGACAGACGAGGCGCCGCTACTCGCGACACACGCCTTCCTGCCGATCGTGCGCACCTTCGCCGGTGCCGCGGGCATCGAGGTCGAGTCCAGCGACATTTCGGTGTCGGCGCGGATCCTGGCCACGTTCGCAGACCGCCTCACCGAAGAGCAGCGCGTGCCGGACACCCTCGCTGAGCTGGGGCGTCTGACGCAGCTTCCCGAGACCAACATCATCAAGCTGCCCAATATCAGTGCGTCCGTACCGCAGCTCCTCGCCGCGATCAAGGAGTTGCAGGGCAAGGGCTACGCGATTCCGGATTTCCCGGACGACCCCAAGACCGACGAAGAACGCGACATTCGCGAGCGCTACGGCAAGATCCTCGGCAGTGCCGTCAACCCGGTCCTGCGTGAAGGAAACTCCGACCGGCGCGCACCCCGTGCTGTGAAGGAATACGCCCGCAAGCACCCCCACAGCATGGGCGAGTGGTCGATGGCGTCGCGCAGTCACGTCGCGCACATGCAGCACGGCGACTTCTACCACGGCGAGAAGTCGATGACGCTCGACAAGGCCCGCAAGATCCGCATGGAGCTCGTCACCGACAGTGGCGAGACGGTCGTTCTCAAGCCCGAGGTGTCGCTGGGCGCGGGCGACATCGTGGACAGCATGTTCATGAGCAAGAAGGCCCTGCTCGAGTTCTACGAGGAGCAGATGGAGGATGCGCGCAAGACCGGCGTGATGTTCTCCCTGCACGTCAAGGCGACGATGATGAAGGTCTCGCACCCCATCGTCTTCGGTCACGCGGTGAAGACCTTCTACAAGGACGCCTTCGCCAAGCATCAGGCGCTGTTCGACGAGCTGGGCGTCAACGTCAACAACGGCCTCGTCGACCTCTACGACAAGATCGAGACGCTGCCCAGCACGCAGCGCGAAGAGATCATCAACGATCTGCACAACTGCCACGAGCACCGTCCCGAGCTGGCGATGGTCGACTCCGCCAACGGCATCTCGAACTTCCATTCGCCCAGCGACGTCATCGTCGACGCCTCGATGCCCGCGATGATCCGCCTCGGCGGAAAGATGTACGGCGCCGACGGACGGACCAAGGACGCCAAGGCAGTGATGCCGGAGTCCACCTTCGCGCGCATCTACCAGGAGATCATCAACTTCTGTAAGACCAACGGCGCGTTCGACCCGACCACCATGGGCACCGTCCCCAACGTCGGTCTCATGGCGCAGAAGGCCGAGGAATACGGCTCGCACGACAAGACCTTCGAAATCCCGCAGGCCGGCGCCGCCAACTTCGTCGATGCCGATACCGGTGAGGTTCTGCTCACCCAGCAGGTCGAGGCCGGCGACATCTGGCGCATGTGCACCGTCAAGGATGCACCCATCCGCGACTGGGTCAAGCTCGCCGTCACCCGGGCACGCAACTCCGGTATGCCGGTCCTGTTCTGGCTCGACCCGTACCGCCCGCACGAGAACGAGCTGATCAAGAAGGTCGAGCTCTACCTGCAGGACCACGACACCGAGGGCCTCGACATCCAGATCATGTCGCAGGTGCGTTCGATGCGCTACACCCTCGAGCGCCTGATCCGCGGCAAGGACACCATCGCCGCGACAGGCAACATCCTGCGCGACTACCTCACCGACCTGTTCCCGATCCTGGAACTCGGCACCAGCGCGAAGATGCTCTCCGTCGTCCCGCTGATGGCAGGCGGCGGCATGTACGAGACGGGCGCGGGCGGCTCGGCCCCCAAGCACGTCAAGCAGCTGGTCGAGGAGAACCACCTGCGCTGGGATTCACTCGGTGAATACCTGGCGTTGGCGGTCAGCCTCGAGGATCTCGGCATCAAGAACGACAACCAGCACGCCAAGATCCTGGCCGACGCTCTCGACGCCGCGACCGGCAAGCTGCTGGACGAGAACAAGAACCCGTCCCGCAAGACCGGCGAGCTCGACAACCGGGGCAGCCAGTTCTACCTCGCGCTGTACTGGGCGCAGGAACTCGCTGCGCAGACCGAGGACAAGGAACTGGCGGCACGCTTCGCGCCGCTCGCCCAGACCTTGGCCGAGAACGAGGACACCATCGTGCGCGAGCTCCTCGAGGTGCAGGGCGCGTCCGTCGACATCGGTGGCTACTACCAGCTGGACAGCGAGAAGGTCGACGCCGTGATGCGCCCGAGCAAGACGCTGAACGACGCATTGGCGTCCGTGCAGGTCTGATCTCCGACCGGCTGTAAATCCTCTGACACCCATTGCGGACGATCGATGTTCGCGATGGGTGTCACGTTTCGTGGGGCCTGGTCAGGCGAGCAACGCGTCGACGATCTCGTCCTCCGACAGGAGCACATGCGCTGCTGCCGGACCCAACGGCACGAAACTGTCGCGGCTCGTGACGCGGGCGATCCGTCCCGGATAGTCCGCGTCGACGAGTGCGGCGATCACCGACTCCGCGACGGATCCGCTGCGGCGTGTCTCGTCGACGACCAGCACTCGCGGGAACTGCATCGCGTGCTCGGTGAGCGCGGTCAGCGGCAACGGTGCGAGCCACTGCAGATCGAGCACCGTCGCCGCGACCCGTTGCGCGCGGCGGCCGGCGCGCAGGCTCATGCGCACACCGTTGCCGAAGGTCACCACCAGCACGTCCCGGCCCTGCCCGTAGGTACGCACCGTGCCGGGCGCGACCGGCGCGGGGTCGGGGAACTGCTGCCACAGTCCGTCGTCCTCATCGTAGAGATCGCGTTGGTGGTAGAGCGCGATCGGCTCCACGAACACGCACACGCGGCCTTCGGTGCGGGCCAAGGAAATACAGGCGCGAAGCAGACCACCTGCCGTCGCGGGATCGGACGGGACCGCGAGAACCAATCCGGGGATATCGCGCAGTGCCGCCACGGAATTGTCGTTGTGGAAGTGGCCACCGAAGCCGCGCTGATACGGCAGGCCTGCAATGCGCACCACCATCGGATTACCGAAATTGCTGTCGGAGAAGAACTTCAGTGTTGCCCCCTCTCCGCGCACTTGATCCTGCGCATTGTGCAGGTAGGCGAGATATTGGATCTCGGGGATCGGAAGCATCCCTGCCACCGCGAAACCGAGCGCGGTACCCAGGATCGTCTGTTCGTCGAGCAGTGTGTCGAACACCCGGAGCGCGCCGAAGTGCTCCTGCATGCCGCGCGTCACCCCGTACACACCGCCCTTGACTCCCACGTCCTCACCGAACACGCAGGCCTGCGGGAACTCCTCGAGGATGTGTCCGAGAGTGCGGTTGACGGCCTGCGCGAGCGTCAGCGGATCCGGTGGCAGCGGATGTGTGTCGTCGACTGGATGCCCCCGGCCGTGGACGTGCAGCGGACGCATCACCTGGGCGGCGGATTCGAGCCGCGGGGGATGACGCAGTGCGTCGGCGACCTCGTGGACGTCGGCGCGTACCGATTCGTAGCGTTCGATGATCTCGGCGGGGGTGCAGCGACCCCGGGCGACGAGTTCGGCGGCCGTCGCGAGCAGCGGGTCGCGTGCATGGTCGGCGATGATCTCGTCGCGGCTGCGGTAGGCGCTCTCGACGTCCGACCCCGCATGACCGAGGAAGCGGACCGTCTTCAGGTGCAGGATCGCAGGGGAACGTGTCGCGCGGACCTGCTCGACGAGTTCACCGGTGGTGACGAGAGTGGAGACCGCGTCGTCGCCGTCCACCGAGCGGTACGTGATGCCCGGATACCGCGAGAGTGCCTGCTCGATCCAGCCGTCGGGACTGCGCACGCTGATTCCGAGACCGTTGTCCTCGCACACCAGCAGCAGCGGCACCGGCAGACCGCGATACGTGCAGTACGCGGCGGCGTTCAGCGAGCCCACCGCCGTCGAATGATTCGCCGAGGCGTCGCCGAAACTGCACACCACCACCGCATCCGACGGCCAGGTGCAGTCGAGTCCGAGCTTGTGCATACGGGCCAGTGCCAGCGCGAGCCCGACGGAACGCGGAAGATGCGACGCGATCGTCGAGGTCTGCGGCAGAACGCTCAGCGCCGGATTGCCGAACACCTTGTGACGGCCCGCAGAGATCGGGTCGAGGGTCGACGCGGCGCACCCGGCGAGTACGTCGCGGATCGGCGTGGTGCCGTCTTTCAGTGACGCGCGCGCAGCATAGAAGCCACCCGAACGGTAATGCAGCAGAGCGGGATCGGTGACACGAGTGAGTAGCCCCAGTGCGGCATTCGATTCGTGGCCCGCGGAGCCGATCGTGTAGAAACCCTCGCCGCGACGTTGCATCTCCCGTGCCGCGAAATCGAGGTGACGCGACTGCAGTTGCGCGTCGAAACAGTCGAGCAGCAGTGCGTCGTCGATCCTGCGGTCGGGGGTTCCCGTCCGGAGGGCCCGGATCGCCGTGTGGAAGTGGTCGTCGAGCGGCTCCGCCGTCATGTCCTCTGTTGTACCTCGGTGTCACCGCACCCGGAGGTCGATCGGCTGACCGTCGTTCGGGAAAGGCAACGAGGTGAAGTTCATCGGCGCCACGTAGTCGGCAGGCACGTGCCAGCGGTAGCGCAGCAACAGGTGATGGAGCACCGTCTTGATCTCCGCTCCGGAGAAATGCATGCCGAGGCATCGGTGGGCACCGCCACCGAACGGCGACCATGCGTACTTGTGCACGCGGTCCTCCCGGCGCTCGGGGGAGAAACGCCCCGGATCGAAATGTTCGGGATCGGGCCACAGATCGGCCATGTGGTGGCTGTAGTGCAGGCCGACGTTGATCAGCGTGCCCTTCGGGATGAAATGCCCGAGGATCTCGGTGTCGGCGGCCGCGCGGCGCACGATGCCGGGCACCGGGGTGACGAGTCGCTGGCATTCTTTGATGACGAGATCGAGTGTGGTGAGCTGGTCGAGTTGCTCGAACGCCGGAGTGTTCGTACCGAGTGCCTCCGACTCGTCGCGGCACGCCTGCTGCCATTCGGGGTACTGCCCGAGGTACTGCATGGCGGTGGACAACGTGATCGTCGACGTGTCGTGCGCTGCCATCATCAGGAAGATCATGTGGTTGACGACGTCGTCGTCCGAGAATCGTTCACCGTCTTCGGATTCGACGTGGCACAGCACCGAGAACAGGTCGTCGCCCTCATGTGCACGCCGCGCGGGCAGATAGCGGCGGAAGAACTCCTCGAGCCGCGCGCGGCCCTGCACGCCTCGCCGCCATCGGGTGCCGGGCAGCGGGTGGCGCAGGATGGCAGTCGATGCCTGGACGCATCCGATGAATGCCTTGTTGACCTCGTCCATCTCACGCGCCGACGACCCCTCTGCGCCGCCCATGAAGATGGAGGTGGCGAGACCGAGGGTGAGTTCCTTGATGGCCGGATACGCGCGGAAACCTTCTCGGGGCCGCCAGGTGTCGAGGGTCTTCTCGATCGCCGGGTGCATGGACTCGGTGTATCGGGCGATGCGATCGCGAGTGAAGGCCTGCGACATGATCCGCCGGTGCGCGGTGTGTTCGTCCCCGTCGAGCAGCATCAGGCCGCGGTCGAAGAACGGGCCGATGAGTACCCGCCACCCGCCGCCGTTGACGAGTGCGCGGTCGCGGTTCTGCAGCGCGGCGCCGCACGCGTCGGGCCCGATGAGCACCACCCACGAGTTGCCGGCGAATTGGAACCACGACACGGGTCCGTGTTCGCGGTAGCGCTTGTCGTATGCCTTCAACGGGTTGCGCATGTAGTCGAGGGCGTACCCGATGTACGGCAGTCCCTTGTCGCCGGGGACCGGCGTGAGCCCGGGAGGGGCGGGGGCCAGCGTCTTCGTCACGGTGAACTCCACGGTTGGATCTGACATACCCTGTTGTCAGATAACTGTAATGCCAGTCACAGTTATCGGGGGTGAATTCGAGGGTCGCCCCGGTCGCGCGCGTTACGTGAGGAACATGTCATGCTGGCCCGCATGGTCGACGTCGCACGTCCGAAACTGGAAGGCACTGTCGCGGTCGGGGGAGGACGCAGGCTCGGCTTCGCCGAGTTCGGATCTGCGCAGGGTCGCACGGTGTTCTGGTTGCACGGCACGCCGGGAGCGCGTCGGCAGATCCCGATGGAGGCCCGTGCGTTCGCCGATCGTCGAAATGTGCGTCTGATCGGATTGGACCGTCCCGGGATCGGCTCGTCGACAGCACATACCTACGACAATGTCCTGGCGTTCGCCGACGACCTTCGGATCGTCGCCGACACCCTCGGCATCGATCGGATGGGCATCGTCGGGCTCTCCGGCGGTGGTCCCTACACCCTCGCATCCGCCTACGCGATGCCCGAACGCGTCATGGGTGCCGCGGTGCTCGGCGGGGTCCCGCCCGTCGTCGGCCCCGACGCGATCTCGGGTGGTCTGATGCAGCTCGGAGCCCTCGTCGCGCCGCTGTTGGCCAGGGGAGGAATACCGATCGGCGCGGCGACGAGTGCGGCGATCCGCGTCGTGAAACCGTTCGCGTCACCGATCATCGATCTGTACGGGCGGCTGTCGCCGGAAGCCGATCGGCGGCTGCTGGCCCGCCCCGAGTTCAAGGCGATGTTCCTCGACGATCTGCTCAACGGCAGCCGCAAGCAGATGGGCGCGCCGTTCGCCGACATCGTCGTGTTCACACGCGACTGGGGATTCCGGGTGCCGGACGTGAAGGTGCCGGTGCGATGGTGGCACGGCGACACCGACCACATCATCCCGTTCGAACACGGCCTGCACATGGTGGATCTGCTGCCGAACGCGGAGTTCCATCACCTGCACGGCGAAAGCCACCTCGGCGGTCTCGGTGCGTCGGAGGAGATCCTGACGACCGTTCTGGATCTCTGGGACCAGGCCGACGCGCAGCAGTAGTGCTACTGCGACCGGTCGAGGAGAGCGAGCACCGTCTTGAGTTCGGCAGCATCGATCTGGCCGGGTGCCGACGGCGTCCCCACCATCCCGAACGTCGCGGCCGAACCGAACACCTGACCGGCCAGCCGTGAGATCACGCCGCGCCCACCCATCGACATGGTGATGATCGGGACTGTCGCGTGTTCTTCGTGCATGACGCGGGTGGCATCGAGCAACGTCAGGACATCGGCGGTGGAATTCGGCATCACCGCGATCTTGCAGATGTCGGCGCCTGACTCCTGCATGGCGCGCAACCGCGCGACGAGGTCGTCGCGGGCGGGGGTGCCGTCGAAGTCGTGGTTCGACGCGACCACCGCGACACCGTGAGCATGCGCGGCCTCGATGATCCGCCGCACGGCGGCGGGGTCGCGGCGGTACTCGACGTCGACGAGGTCGACCGCTCCCGATCCGGCGAGCGCGACACAGAGGGTGGCGTAGTTCTCGTCGTCGATCGACGCTTCCCCGCCCTCGTGTGCGGTGCGGAACGTGGCCAGGAGCGGCACACCGTCGAGTTGTTCCGCGAGGGTGCGAGCCTGCGTGACGACGGCATCCGGATCGTCGAGGGCGGTGAAGAAGTCGACGCGCCACTCGACGAGGTCGGCCCGTCCGTCGAGGGCGTCGACCTGGTCGCGAAGTGCCTCCGGTGTGGATCCGGTGATGGGCACGAACACCGTGGGGGCGCCCTTGCCGATCGTCACACCTTTGACACGGACCGGTGTGATCGCTTCACCCATCGTCGACTCCTGTGCTGGTTGCCTGTGACCGAAGCACTATTCGATCACAGGCAACCGGGACGTCAGGGTCTGCGGTCCGGTAGATCCGCATCGCCGGAGGCCTGCGAGACCACGGCATCCGCCGCATCAACGGAGGCATGGGCCTTGTTCGGATCCGCCACGGCCTCACCGCGCGCGATCATGCCCGCCTCGTCGGACAGCGGGATCTCCTTGACGAGCCACGCGAGCAGGAACGCGATGATCAGGAACGGCACCAGGTACCAGAACACCGGAGCCAGCGAGTCGGCGTAGGCGTTGACGATGCCGTCCTGGATCGGCTCGGGGAGCTGCTTCATCACGGCGGGGTCCAGGGTCGCGGTGGCCTGACCGGCCTGCTCGGGGTCGGCACCGCCCTCGGTGAACACCGTGGTCAGGTTCTCCGAGAGATTGTTGGTGAAGATCGTGCCGAAGATCGCGACACCCAGCGCGCCACCGACCTCGCGGAAGTAGTTGTTGGTGCTGGTGGCGGTGCCGATCTCGTCGACGGGTACCGCGTTCTGCACGACGAGCACCACGACCTGCATGATCAGGCCGAGACCGAACCCGAAGACGAACAGCATCGCGCAGACGACCCACAGTGGAGTGTTGCCCTGCAGCGTGGTCATCCACAGCATCCCGACCACGGTGACGGCGGTACCGACGATCGGATAGATCTTGTACCGCTGGGTCTTCGCGATGAGAAGGCCCGAGGTGATCGTCGTGAGCATCAGGCCGGCCATCATCGGCAGCAGCAACAGGCCGGACACCGCCGCCGACGTG
The DNA here is from genome assembly GCF_042729855.1 of Rhodococcus sp. NPDC060090. Lineage (NCBI taxonomy): Bacteria > Bacillati > Actinomycetota > Actinomycetes > Mycobacteriales > Nocardiaceae > Rhodococcus > Rhodococcus sp. NPDC060090. The sequence goes on from NZ_JBHWXB010000023.1 coordinate 42,661, forward strand.
CCGGACGACATCTGCAGGAACGTCGGCATGAACGCGATCGCCGCGAACATCCCGAGACCGAGGACGAACCCGATCGCGGTGGCGTTGACGAAGATCGAGTTGCGGAACAGCGACAGCGGAATGATCGGGTCCTGTACGCGAGACTCGATGAGCACGAACAGGCACACTGCGATGACGAGTCCGGCGCCGAACATCCACGTCATCGGATCGGACCAGCCGCGATCGGCGCTGCCGCCGAAGTCGGTGAAGAAGATCAGGCAGGTCGTCGCGATGGAGAGCGCCACGATACCGGGGATGTCGATCTTCTTGGTGGGCTTCTTGACCGGCAGGGTCAGCATGAACCACGAGATGAGGAACGCGATGATGCCGATCGGGATGTTGATGTAGAAGCACCACTCCCACGACAGGTGGTCGACGAAGAATCCGCCGAGCAGCGGTCCGCCGACGGCTGCGAGACCGAAGATCGCGCCCAGCGGGCCCATGTACTTGCCGCGTTCGCTGGCCGGGACGATGTCGGCGATGATCGCCTGCGACAAGATCATCAGGCCGCCGCCGCCGAGACCCTGCATGGCACGGAACACCACGAAGGTCCAGAAGTCATCGGTGAACGCGCAGCCCACCGAGGCGAGGGTGAAGATCGCGATCGCGATGAGGAACAGGTGGCGGCGACCGAAGACGTCGCCGAGCTTGCCGTAGATGGGCATGACGATCGTGGTGGCGAGCAGGTACGCGGTGGTGATCCACGCCTGGTGCTCGACGCCACCGAGCTGGCCGACGATCGTCGGCATGGCGGTGGAGACGATGGTCTGGTCGAGGCTGGCCAGGAGCATGCCCGCGATCAGCGCGCTGAAGATGATCCAGATGCGTTTCTGGGTCAGAACCAAAGGTTCGTCGGTGGTGGTGGTCACGGGCTTCCTGTCGGATCGGGGCGGGCTGTCGGATCGGGGAGGCGCAGGGGCTGGCCGAAGAATTGTCGAGCGATCGCGATGTTGCGTTCCAGGAGTTCTTCGAAGGAATGGTCGTTGTCGTCGCTGAAGAACTCGTCGACGGTCTGGAAGGTGAGCGACAGAGTGACGCCCACGATCGCGTTCGGCAGCGGATCGTCCGGAGGTAATCCCTCCCGCGCCGCCACGAGTCGTGCGAAGTCGCGCTGCTGGGATTCGCCGACCGCCATGAGTTTCGCCATCAGATGCGGCTCGGCGCGGACGATGTCTCGGAACAACTGGTGTCGCTGCCGGGTGAAGTCGTTGTGGCGGGCTCGGGTGATCACGAGGCGCGCGATGTCACTGAGCAGAGTGGGGGAGAGGCCGGCATGGTCGCCCGCGCCGCGTGCGACGAACTCGTCCTGCTCCTTCTGCGGGAAACCCGTGTCGTATTCGCCGAACACCGCGTCTTCCTTGGTGGGGAAGTAGTTGAAGAAGGTGCGTCGCGAGATCCCGACGCGGTCGCACAGTTCCTCGACCGTGAACCCTGCGAGCCCACGCTCGGCCGTGAGGGTGCGCGCCTGCGCGACGAGCTCGTCGTAGGTGCGTTGCATACGCCGACTCCGCGGACCGCCCGACAATATTGCACCTTCGCTCACGGGGTGCAATATTGCACCCGAATTCTATAGAGTGCAAAAATTGGACATCAGGTGAACCACGATCGGGTCGGAGGCTTGACCCACATGATCCGTTCGTCCACGTGATCCCGGGCCGCAGACGGATGGTCCGCATGCGTCTGCGCCCACGCGGCCTTCTCGTCGAGCAGCGACGCCACGAGCGTCCACGTCTCCATCGACCGCGGCGGATGCGCATCGGCGGCGCGTGCCAACCGGCGTCGGTTGTCGTCGGTCATCGCGAGCAGATCGGCGCCCGTGATACCCCGATGCCACGCGAACCGTGCGAGCCCGAGGGCCTTGTCCCGACGGTTCTTCTCCGCCCGATCGGTGTGGGCGAAGTCGGCGTCGCTCATGTCTGCACCTCCTGTGTCCACACCATGATCCGTCCTCGTGGCGGCGGCCCGCCCACCGGTCGTTGACATCGTGAGCTGCCTGGCTCACGCTCGTGGGGTGGGGCTTCCCGAGGGAACACCGAAAGAAGTTGTCGCACAAGCGGCCGAGCCGCCGCGTGTGCCCGAATTCGATCCCACTGTCGGCGTGACGGTGAACGTCGAGGCCCGCGGCACACCCCCACACAAGTTCGTGGCGATCGGTGACTCGCTCCTGCAGGGCTTCCAGAGCGCGGCCATCTATCGGACCGACGTGTCGGTGCCCGCGATCGTCGCGTACGAACTCGGCGTGCTCGAATCGTTCCGCTACCCCCGCTACGGCGGACCGGGCGGGCTGCCCCTGAACGTCGAACTCATGCTGCGCCGCCTCGAAGAGCGCTACGGCCCGCAACTGAAGCCGTGGGAGATTCCGGCCGCGCTGTTCACCCTTCGGGGCTTCATGGACGAGGTCGAGGACTACTGGGAACGCGGCCCCGGCGCGATCGCGCCGATCATCGGCACCTACAACCACAATCTGTCGTGCTACGGATGGGACCTGCGCGACGCCCTCGAGAAGACCGCCGCGCACTGCAAGGCACGTGTCGCGACACCCAGCGACAACCTCCTCGACCAGATCGTCGAGAACAACGGCGACCGCGCAGCCATGCACGTCTACCCGCACTGGGCGCCGGAGCAGGAAGCGATGACGTTGCTCGACGCGGCCGCAGCCCTCGGAGACGATCACGACGACGGCACCGACAGCGGTATCGAGACGCTCGTCGTGTTCCTCGGTTCCAACAACGCGCTCGGCACCGTCACCCAACTGCGTGTCGCGTGGAGCGGCGACGATTTCCGCGACCTCGACCGCAAGGGCGACTACACGATCTTCAGGCCCGAGCACTTCGACGCGGAATTCGCGGAGATCGTGGCGCAGGTGCGCCGGATCTCCGCGCGGCACGTCATCCTGTGCACGATCCCGCACGTCACCATCGCCCCGATCGCACGTGGCCTCGGCGACAAGAGCGGCTCACGCTATTTCCCCTATTACACGCGCCCGTGGATCGACGAACAGCACTTCGACGCGACACGCGACGAACACATCACCGGCGAGGAGGCACACGCGGTCGACACCGCGATCGACCACTACAACAACACGATCCAGCAAGCCGTCGCCGATGCCAGGGCCGACGGACGCGACTGGTACCTGCTCGATGTCGCCGGCGTGCTCGAACGCCTCGCGGCCCGCCGCTACCGCGACGACCTGCAGGCCAGACCCGCATGGTGGACGCCGTATCCGCTGCCGCCTGCGCTCGCGGCGCTCGATCCCGTCCCCGACACCCGGTTCCTCACCGCCGACGGGGAAGGCGGACGGGCGACCGGTGGCCTGTTCTCACTCGACGGCGTCCACCCCACCACGGTCGGCTACGGAATCCTTGCGCAGGAGATCATCGGCATCATGGCGAGCACAGGCGTCGAGTTCCGCCACCCGAACGGGACGGTGCGCACCGACACGACAGTCGACTTCGACCGCCTCGTCCGCCAGGACAGCCTCGTGCAGAGTCCGCCGCAGAACATCGACAGTGCGCTCTCGATACTCGGGTGGGCCGACGAGGTGCTCGACGTGTTCCGGCGCCTCCTCCGCCGCGGCGTGTGAGTGCTCCGAAGATTTTCTCGAGATTTTTCCTCTGTCGTGTCGATCGGAGTCTGCGTTGTTCGACGTGTAGACATCAGGGACCGAAAGGCGGTCCACGGATACAGGGTCTACGAACGGAGAATCTCATGAAGTACATGCTGATCATGCGCGCCACCGACGCAGCCATCGAAGCGTCGAAGAACATGGATTTCAACGAAATCATCAACGCCATGGGCCGGTACAACGAATCGCTCGTCAAGGCAGGCGTCCTCCTCGCCGGTGAGGGGCTCGCCGAGGCGGAAGAAGGGTTCGTCGTCGATTTCGACTCCGAGACACCGCTCGTCACCGACGGCCCGTACGGCGAGACGAAGGAGCTGTTCAACGGCTTCTGGATCATCCAGACCTCCACCAAGGAGGAAGCCGCCGAGTGGGCCAAGCGGTGCCCCCTCGGACCGGGCAGCAAGCTCGAGGTGCGCCGTGTGCACGAGAACGAGGACTTCGACCAGGACAACGAGTACATCCAGAAAGAGCAGGTCTGGCGTGACGAGCTCGGAACCGATCGCCCGGTCGTCGGCTGAGTGATGACCGAAGACGCGACACTTCGCGCGCGACGCGCAGTGGACGCGGTGTGGCGGATCGAGTCGGCGAAGATCCTCGCGACCCTCACCCGCAAGGTCGGAGACCTCGACTTCGCCGAGGATCTCGCAGGGCAGGCACTGCTCGAAGCGATCGAGCAGTGGCCTGCCGCCGGGGTCCCCCGTAACCCTGCGGCGTGGCTGACCTCCGTCGCCACCCGCCGCGCTATCGACACCTGGCGACGGCAGGAACGCCTCGACGAGCGACATGCGCGCATGGCACGGGAACTCGAGAATGATGCGTCGCAGTTCGACGATCCGTCGTGGGATCCCGACCGCATCGACGACGACGTCCTGCGCCTGATGTTCATGTCGTGCCACCCGGTGCTGGGACGGAAAGCGCAAGTGGCGTTGACACTTCGTCTCGTCGGCGGTTTGACGACCGAACAGATCGGAAGGGCGTTCCTGACACCGACGTCGACGGTGCAGCAGCGTATCGTCCGCGCGAAGAAGACGCTCACGGCCGCGAAAGCGGTGTTCGAGGTGCCGGGCCGCGACGAATTCGCGCACAGACTCTCCGCGGTGCTCGGCGTGCTGTATCTGGTGTTCAACGAAGGGTATGCGGCCGGCTCGGGCGACGAGTGGCTGCGACCGGACATCAGCGCGGAGGCGCTGCGGATCGCGAGGATCCTCGCCGAACTCGTCCCGAACGAGCCGGAAGCACACGGACTGGTCGCACTCATGGAGCTCACGGCATCGCGGTTCCCCGCACGAACCACGGCGTCGGGGGAACCGATTCTGCTGGCGGACCAGGACCGCACAAGGTGGGACCGCGGGCAGATCACCCGCGGTCTCGCGGCGCTGGACCGCGCCGACGCGATCGGTCGTGGCCGCGGACCTTACGGTTTGCAGGCTGCGATTGCGGAGTGTCATGCGCGTGCCGCAGAGTTCTCGGATACGGATTGGAAGCGAATCGTACTGCTCTACGAGGCGCTACAGCGTCTGGCACCGTCACCGGTGGTGGATCTCAACCATGCGGCGGCGGTCTCGATGGCGTACGGGCCGGGGCCCGCGCTCGAGTACGTCGACAAGATCGTGGCGTCGGGCAAGCTCGCCGGATATCACCTCCTTCCGAGCGTGCGGGGTGATCTCCTTGCACAGCTGGGGCGTATCGAGGAGGCACGGGCCGAGCTCCTCGTCGCTGCCGAGGCGACGGGGAACGAACGCGAACGCGCCGTCCTCCTCACGAAGGTGGATGAACTGGACCTGAAGTCGCTCGGGCCGGATTAGCTACGTGAGGGTCACGATGTGCTCGTGGCCCGCGACTGCGGCCTGCAGCTTCTTGCGGGACAGCGTGCGCGGCCCGCAACCGCAACCGGCCGGAAGTTCGTCGTCCTCGAATTGGGTGGCTTCGACGGTGTCGATGAACTTGTCGTCGAGTGAATCGTTGCCACGATTGTTGGCTTCACGGTCGCGGGAGCCGTGGCCGCCCGGTCCGACTCCGCACACGACCACCGGTCCTTCTTCGGTCTTGTACACGGCGGCAACGGTGTGGCTCTTGGGGCATCGCACTTTCAGGACAGCATGATCGCTGCGTTGTCGCCCGAGGTCCTTGATGGCCTGGAGTGCCTTTCGGCGTCGTTCGGTGGGTGGCGTTTCAGCGATGTTCATCGCTCCATTCCACCGCAGATACGCGTATTCCACCACGGTTCCGCCGAACCGATATCGATCGATATTCGGACGTAACCGACGATCCTCCGACTTCTGTCGAGCCGATGAAAGTTTCCTCCCCGAGTTCGGGTTTCCGTTGGTCGTGTGGGTGGGGAAACCCGTGGAAGGAGAGGAAACTTCCGTGACGATCAATCGATGACGGCGTGCTGGGTTCGGGCGAGGTGCCAGCGGTCGGGGCCGGGCAGGTGGAAGAGGATCCTCCCGACGCTTTGCTGGCTACCATCGCTGTTCTCGCACGTGGCACTCACGGTGTGTGTGCCTTCGCTGACACCCGTGAACTCGATGGCGCCGTACGTGACCGTGTTCAAGTCGATGCTTCTGCTGCCTGCGCTCAGTATCGACGCCACGCACGTATAGGGCGAGCTCCTGTCAGGGGCTTGGTGATAGTTGAATCGGACTTGCACCGAATCCCCTTTGGTGAATACCGACCAACTCACCGTCGTTTCGATATCCGCCGACGCCGCCGGCGCCAAGCCCGTCAGTAGTGCCAGCGGCGCTGCGAGAGCAAGTGCTGCGCGCCGGACTCTTCTGCCATCCATTCGAAGTACCTCCGATTGCGGCTGAGGTTCCGACCCGATGTCCATCATGGGCGGCGCCGTCGGAGGAGGGAGTTGCAAACCAGATGGTTTGCAAGGGATCCGTAACATGCGGTGGGCGCGGTGTCCTTCCCGTTACGCCCGGTGTTACGAAGATGTAACGCCGGCTGCACGGATTCCCAGGCGAACTCGTCGGCGACGAGGAGATCGACGGTGTCGGCTGCGCCACCACGAGCGACAGCGTGAACCCACGGAACCGGTCGACGGCGCGTCGGACGCGCGGCCGTGTACCCGATCACCCAAGTCGACGGCTCCGGCGTAGAGCGCCTCCGCTGAGGGTCGGCCGGGCACCTCGAGCACAGGTGACTCGATGGAGACCATGGGCGCGCGACAGTTCGTCAGGGAAGAGTGAGTGGGCCGAGGGCGAGGCGGTCGCACGCGACGAGGGTCAGATGCATGACGAAGAGCCCGCCCGCGATCTTTGCGGCCGTGATCAACCAGCCGCGCGGGGTGTCCTCGGCGGTGGGCAGTGCTTCCGACTGAATCGCCACTGCTGCTGGGGGTCCGGAGCTGGTGGCGAGGTGGGTATGCGCGGTCCACCGTTCGCCGTCCCACCAGCGGATGAGACGGGGAGTCTGGGGGTCGGAGTACCAGCCGGGCGGCGGCGTGATCATGGGCTTCTTCGTCCTTTCGTCCGCTGAATATCCCGCCCGGATCAGGCGGTGTTACGCCCGAAAATTGAGGTGTGCGTCACCCTGTGAAAAGGACGGCCCGAAACCTTGACAACGTACAACCATATGGTTGTATGTTGGAGGCGTGAACGGAGACGACGAGGACCGGGCCGACGCCCTGTTCCATGCCCTTGCCGACCGAACTCGACGCGACATCATGCGCCGGGTACTGGCGGGTGAGAGCTCGGTTTCCGCACTCGCGGCGAAGTACGAGATGAGTTTCGCCGCGGTTCAGAAGCACGTTGCCGTGCTGGAGAAAGCCGGCCTGTTGACCAAGCGACGCAGTGGTCGCGAGCAACTGGCGAGCGGCGACGTGGAAGCGGTGCGATCGGTGGCGTCCATGCTCACCGAGCTGGAGCAGGTGTGGCGTGGTCGTATCGCGCGCATCGACGAACTCATCGCATCGGACCCGACCATGAAGGGCTGAACCATGCCTGTCACCGACGTCGAACAAGATCTCGACAACCTGACCCTGACCATCACTGCCGATTTCGCCGCGCCTGTGGCGCGGGTCTGGCAGGTCTACGCCGACCCACGTCAGCTGGAGAAGATCTGGGGCCCACCGGGTTACCCGGCGACCGTGGTCGACCACGACCTCAGGCCGGGTGGGAGGACGAACTACTACATGACGGGTCCTGAAGGCGAGAAATACGCTGGATACTGGCAGGTCACGGCAGTCGACCCGCCGCGGAGTTTCTCATTCGCCGACGGATTCTCCGACGAGGACTTCACTCCGAACCCGGAATTGCCAGTCTCGGCGAACGTGTTCACCTTCGTCGAGCACGACGGCGGTACCCGAGCGACGTACGTGAGTACGTACGAATCGGCCGATGCGCTGCAGAAGGTGCTGGAGATGGGCGTGGTCGAGGGGGCGTCGTCGGCGATCGGTCAGATCGACGACTTGCTGGCGTCCTGAGCAACTGCGAGACGCAGCGTGAAACGCCACGATCGGGTGCCGGACACTGGCACCCGATCGTGGTTGCGGTCAGGGGACGGTGACCTGAGTCGACACCGGAATGCTCGGGCGGTCGGTCCGCAGGGTGAGTTGGACCTGGCCCGGGCCCGTGAATGCGTGCACGATCATGGGGCGCGTGCTGGTGTGGTGTGCCGGAATGAACTGACTGACCGAGCCACTACGGCCGGTGTCGAGGTTGTGCCAGTCGACGATCGCTGTGACGTCGCAGGCCAAGAGGGTCGGTGCCCATTCGCCGAGCGGTGAGAAGCCCTGCGAAATGCGGAGTTCGATCGCATGGGAGGCGCCCGGAGCCGACGAGTACTGCGCCAGAGGCCCGTCGAACGCCGTTCCGGACGGCACCATGATGCCGGCGCAGATGCCGTTCCCCAGCGTCAGCACCGGAGGCATCTGCACGTTTGTCATGGCGCAGGTTCGTGGTCCCACATTCGACCACCCGAGTTGGCATGGGTCGGCGGCGCCGGCGATGCCGGGCGCGACGACGAGCAGTGCAGTACCCATGAATCCGGCAGCGGCGACTGAAGTGAATCGATGTGAATACTTCATGGCCCCCATATCGAGAGGCGAACGAATTTCATTACAGCCACACGCCGGCGTGTCGATCGGACGCCCAGGCGCAAAGGTTTTCGTATCATCTCGGCGTATAAGTACATTCGCGTTTTCCGGCTGTCAGGAGTTCTGAACATGATCAAGCAGATCGTCACCGGTGTCGACAACAGTGAGTCGGCCTTTGCTGCCGCGCGGCGTGCCGCCGAACTCGCCGTGGCGCTCGACGCCGAACTCCGGGTGGTGTCGGCCTACGGGAAGTTCGAGGCGGAACGAGTGGAAGTCGGCGGTGACGAGTTCCTGCTCTCCACCGAACGGAGCGCCATGGAACTCGCCGACTCTGTGAGCGCCCGCCTGCATGGAGAGATCCCGACGGCACGGATCAGCACGTCTGCCGAGGAAGGAAAGCCCGGGGAAGCCCTGGTGCGTGTCGCGGACAACCTCGAGGCGGATTTGATCGTCGTCGGCAACCGACGAGTGCAGGGGCCGGTTCGCGTGCTGGGAAGCATCGCGCGGGATGTGGCCGCGCACGCATCGTGCGATGTCTATGTCGTCCATACGACGTAGTCCTGCCGTGTAACAACTCTCCAGGAGCGCAAACGGAGGAAGGCAGACGCGTCCGAAGATCGGTCCCTTGGCGCCCCATTTCTTCTGCGCTTCTCGGGCCTTGGTGTAGGCCTCGTCGACGTCCGGCAGACGCCAGACGGATCGTGGCGACCACGGAGTCGTCGAACGGGTTGGTGTCCGTCAGCACGCGGCCGGACCGATCATGCCCGTGATTTCTCCGAGCTGCCACCCATCCGGGTGAGTTCCGGCGCCGAAGTACCCATAGGCGGTGCAAGGCCGTCGCCGAGCCGAATTGTGTCGGCCCGGATGTCGATGACAAGGAGCAGTAACATGCGCGCACTGGTAGAAGCTGGATTCATGACGATTCACACCCCGCTCGTCGAGCTCTACACCTGGTTGCTGTCTGTCGTGCCGATGTGAGCGGAAAAATGAGTTCCTGAGACCGGGCCCTGGAAGTGGACACCCTGACAGTGGTTCGTAGAGATACGGTTCGTAGAGACACCAGAAGGATGTTCACAGGGGACGGCAGTCTTCGGAATGCATCTGAGAACTCGGTCAGCGTCGGTGTGTGACGAGTGAATGCAGGCGAGCTCCTGGTAGGTCAGCAACGTGCTTACGTCCCTGCCCTACCAGGAGCCCGATTGCCGTAATCGGCTGTGGCACTCCGTTCGTCGTACCCAGCTCCGACGAGCTCGGTCGACGACCACGTCGGCCAGGGCGAGCATTGCGTCGGCCGCATCGTCAGGATCGACCTCGCGGACCGGTGCTGAGTGCACGTTGTCTATTGGCGGCGTGCCGTAGCTGCAGAATCCGTATGCCTCCGGCGGCTCCGACGATGATCGCCCCGGCGATGGCAGCGAACAGCAGGGCCACGCCCAGAGGCAGCGAGAAGTCCCATCCGAATAGTTCGAGGGTGATGCTGTCGAGATTCTGCAGAATGAACACCAACAGCAACAGCAGGATGAGTGCACCGGTCACCAGGGCAGTCCAGAGTGCGCCGGTGCGGGTGCGCCTGATGCCCTTACCTCGGGCGAGGTCGGGATGCAGGTCATCGACGGCGTCCGGATCCGGTGCCACGCCCGATGGGGGAGCGGGAACGTCGCTGCGGCGCGGGGACGCCGAGGAATCGGGGTTCGGATCTCCTGGGCCCCTCGATGTGGTTGCCATGTCCGGTGGAGTACCCAGACTTCGTTCCGGTTATACCCGGTGCCGTTCGGCGACCCGGTCGCGTACGGCCTGAGCCCGGTGCAGAGGGCGATGCCGAGGCGGTATTGCCAGCGCCGTCGGTAGGCACGATGGCCGCCGAGTTCTTGGAGCACACTCGAAGTATCTCGTGATCCAAGGATCGGGCAGGAGGAGTCATGCACAACTCGGCTCAGGGGAAGCCGCAGGCCCAGATGCCCTCGGCGGTGTCAGGGCGACTGTCGGTCTTCGATCGTTTCGCCACCAAAGTCAGCTCCCTCGCTGCACACGCATGGTTCTTCGCATTCTGTGTGGTGCTCGTCGTGGTGTGGGCACCGTCGTTTCTGGTGCTCGGCAACATCGATACCTGGCAGCTGATCATCAACACCGCCACGACCATCATCACGTTCTTGCTCGTAGCGCTGTTGCAGAACACTCAGAAGCGTTCCGACGATGCTCTGCAACAGAAACTCAATGCCATCGCCGATGCCTTGGCCGACCTGATGTATCAGCTCGGAGAAGAGCGGCCGGAATTGCGGAAGGACCGCGAGGAGTTGCAGCAAGCGGTCGGACTCGAAGACAAAGAAGGTGTATGAGCCCACACCTTCTTCGCGAAATAGGCAACGCCCGGCGTATCGGCTGAACGGCTGCAATTCTGCAGCCCGGATTCACCCGCTACGACCCTTCGTTCGAGGGACCGCCGTGAGCAGAGGGTCCGCGGGCCCTCGATCGCGGGATCCGGTCATCGAACTCGCGGCAGCGCTCAGGGATGGGCAGGCAGTGGCGGCAGCGGCCGCTCGGTCGGCAAGGGTTCCGCGGGAACCCAGGCATCGAACGGCACGTTCAGCGTGACTGCGCCGACCCGTTCGAAGGTGAAAGTGACCGGGTAGGTCAGTCCGGGACGGATCGCGTCGGCGGGGAATTCGCCGCGGACACTCACGGGTTGATCGGGCGCGGTGGCAGTGTCGAGCTGCTCGATGGGCTGCCCTGCAGCCAGCGTGGTCCCCGGAAGGATCTCGCGTGCTTCTTCGGGGCCGTCGATGGTCATGGACGTTGCCGCCGGTGACTCGACCGAGACGAGCCGGTCCGGGGCAGCCGAATTGTTGACCACGGTGAAGGCGAGTCGTACCTGTCCGTAGCGGGCCTCTCCGGAGTCGGTGGGTTCGGCCAGGAAGTAGACGTTGCGCAGGTCGACCCCGTCGACTTCTGCGTTGGTGCCGTTGATCGAGGCCTCCTGGTTGCTGGTCTGAGTGACTTGTCCAGCACCACACCCGGCGATCGCGACCACTGCCGCGGTGGCGAGGGCACCCATGAACGCGGCGCGGCGATCTCGGGAAGCGCCTGGTCGGTTGGTCCAGTGCCCTGGTCGGTTGGTCCAGTGCATAGCATTGCTCCTGTTTATCGGGTCTGACGTAAGCCGTACCCAATAGCGCAGAGGTGTACTCGCAGTGTTCGGTGTCGCCTGGGCGAGATGCGGCGGAGAACGTTCGAGTAGCGCGGGCGAAGAAGGTCTTGTACAAAGATCTCAGTAGCCGTGATCCGCATCACAGCTGGTACTACACGAACTGCTCTGGAAGGACGATTCGATGACTCTCAACGTCGCTTTGTTGCTGCTCGTCCTCGCCGGAGCTCTCAGTTCTGTCGCGTTCATGCAGGCAGCGGTGAACGCCCGGTCTGCAGGCGGGGGTCCGGGCCAGGAGGGCGTTCACGCCAGCTTGGGCAGGACGGCGTCGGCGAAGATGTCGATGAACCGCATTTGATCCTTTCCCACGTGCTGCGCAGATCGACATAGCCGTCCCGCGTCGCGCAGGGGTGATCTTGTCACGTGCACTCCTTCGATCAGCCGGCGTTCTGCTGTGCCTTCGCATAGGCGAACTGCAAAAAGTCGGCGCCTGCGAGCGCGGCAAACAATCCGGCCACCAGCCGGGTGGGCTTGGGCGCGAAGACCATACCGATCGTGAAAGCGGTCGCGACCCACACATCGAAGCAGAACGGACAAGTGAGCAGCTCGCCGACACTGTGCCGCAGACCTTGCGGACCGCGTGCTTCCTCGTTCACCTCGGCCGGGCCGCCGTGCTCTTTGAAACTGGTGAAAGGTGCACGCAAGGGGCTGGTCACCGCATCTTTGGTGACGGTGCGAGACAGCTTGTGTGTGCCGAGAGCGAGAACGACGAGATCCTGGCCGGTGAGCCGGTCGGGCAGGTGCCTCCCGGTGACACGGGCAGCGATGATGGCAATGGTGACCAGCACGCTGTAGGCGGCCAACACCGTCGAGTATCCGCGCAGCGGCCGGTCTTCGCCAGATTTGTAGGCACTGGCATTCTCCTGCAACATATTACGAAAGTTATCGGTGAGCTCACGCGGAGTGGTCGTCCGATCCGCCATCTACATTCCTCATATCACGCGGCTCCGTACCTCCTCGTCTCTGGCTCAGGTACCCGGGACGAGGAGGCCGAAACCACCAGTGGAGGCTTCGGCCTCCCGACCGATTCCGGTCTGGGGCACACTCCTTCATCCGGCCAGGTCGTCCCGCCCGATCGGATCTGTCTCCCATTCGGCAGCGCCGAATGCAGGCCGGTCGCTGAGCCGCTGGAGCGCCCACGCTCCGATCACTACAAAGAGGCCGAACATTGCGCCCCCAACAATCGGCCTGCGATACCACCGCTTCTGCGTCGTCATCTGGAGATGATGGCACGCGCACCCGCGAGATCCGATCTCGGTGCTGTCGGGGGCGGATGGCATGGTTGGCCCATGTTCGAGATGACCGCGGCGGCGGCCCGACGCACCGCTGTTGCTGCCCAAGGCTTCACCGGCCGGCGTCCGGCAGGCCCGGCCACTCGGCGGCGCGTGCTGCAGACCGTCGACCGGACGGCCCTACTGCAGATCGACTCGGTCTCCGTGGCAGTTCGCGCGCACTACATGCCGGTATTCAGCAGGATCGGCGGCTACGACCGCGACATCCTCGACGCCGCGGCGTGGCATCACAGCCCACGGACGCCACGCGCACTTGTCGAGTACTGGGCGCACGAAGCTGCGCTGATCCCCGTCGAAGACTGGTCGCTGATGAGATGGCGTATGCACCGTTACGAAGGGGGCCGGTGGGAGGGCGAACGACGCGTTCTCGAACGCAACCCGACCATGAGCCGGGACATCCTCGACGTGATCACCTCGGTCGGTGCTGCGTCGGCGGGCGAGATCGAAAAGCATCTCCAAGTAGAGCCATCGGGCAGCCGTGGACCTTGGTGGGGGCGTAGTGACGTCAAGATCGTCTGCGAACAACTCTTCGCGGTGGGGGAGCTGTCGGTAGACCGGCGGGTCGGTTTCACCCGCTACTACGACCTGGCCGAACGGGTTCTGCCGGGCGACGTGCTTGCCGCCCGTATCGACGAGGGCGACGCAGTCCGGGAGCTGCTTCGCAGATCTGCGCGGGCACACGGCGTCGCGACCGCCGCCGACCTGCGCGACTACTACCGACTCTCTGCCGACCAGGCACGGCCCGCCATCGCAGACCTCCTCGACGAGGGCACACTCGTTCCGGTCGTTGTCCGCGGTTGGGACGAGCCCGCGTATCTGCACTCGGAGACGCGAGTGCCGCGTCGCGCACGAGGCACCGCGCTTCTGAGCCCGTTCGACCCGCTGGTGTTCTATCGACCCCGCACCGAGCGCATCTTCGGCTTCCGGTACCGCATCGAGATCTACACGCCTGCGCACAAACGTGTGCACGGGTACTACGTCTTCCCGTTTCTCATGGGCGGCGAACTCGCTGCGCGCGTGGATCTCAAGGCGGACAGAGCAGTCGATGCACTGTGTGTCCCGGGTGCATTCGTCGAGGACGGAGCGGATGCCGGCGCCGTGGCAGAGGCACTCGTGGCGGAGTTGCGCGCGATGGCGAACTGGCTCGGGCTCTCGGGCGTCGTGGTAGGGGAGCGCGGCAACCTTGCCGCGAAACTCGCGGCCCAGTTGTGAGGCAGGAAAATTCGACAGTGCATCAGTGATGGACGTACTACGCCACCCTGATCGGCAACCATCACCTCGATGACGGTCCTGGACCATGTAGACCGCTTCGAGGGCAACCGCCGCAACTCTGTCGTGGGGGCACTAGGCATGCGCGACGGCGCTTGAAGTCGATGTATATGGACCTCAGGTCTTGACGCGGGATGTCCGGAACGACCTCTACTCTGCTGCGATTCCGAGGGCCGCCAGCGCATCGTCCAGACGCGGATGGATGGTCAGAATCTTGCTGAGCCCCAGCAGTTCCAGGGGTCGGGCGGTGGCATTTCCGTGCGCAACGACGGCAAAGTTGACGCTGTCGACTGTGCGTTTGGACAAGCCCATGAGCAGGGCCATACCCATCGAGGAGAGAAAGTGCACGTCGGTGAGGTCGATGATCAGACCGGACGGGTTTTCCTCGAGCAATCCGAGCGCTTCTTCCTCCAAGAGGGGAGCGCTGGCCAGATCCACTTCACCGCTGACCGAGAGCACGGCAACAGAGCCGTTGTGGGTGGTCCGCAGAGTCATCCCGAATTCGATCGACTGTTCATCCATAAGTGCCATTATCCAGACTCACCACCCTATGCGATGCACCGCATCCGGTATGGCCGAGTGCGACAACGCTGCGTTTGCGACGTACCGATCGATCAACTGCCATGCCGCCGCGCGCTTTCGGTTCAGGTGTCCGTGCCGACTCGTCCTGGGGGTGTGAGGGGCGCGACCCGAGAAGTTTCGGACGCCGAGCTTATGGGTAGTCCAGAGCAGCTATAGGTGAAAGGCCAGATGAAGATGACTACAGCGGTACACGACCGGTGGGTAGCCCACGTCACGAGACTCGACCTCTCGATGAGACGGCTACCTCGATGAGACGGCTACGGAGCGTCTGCGCTTTGTGGAGCTGTGCCTGATCGCAGAACTCGCCAAGGCAGGCATCGGCCCGCTGGCACCCCGAATTTCGGACGTGGATGTCCATCGGTGACAACTGCGTCCAGTAGCCGTGCGCTCGGAAACACACGTGCCCGCTCGAGCCGGAAGATTCCGGCGCCCTATTACGAAAAAGAGGACCCTGACGATGGTTGATGCTGATGCGGCCGTGGGAACTGCTCCTACGGCCGTGTTTTCGCCGGCTCCACTCGGCGTGCATTTCAGTACCGAAGAGATCAAGCGCCGCATCGATGCGATGTTCGGTGACGAGCCGTCGGGGGAGGTGCAGGCCGGGGAGCTCTGAATCCGGGGTCCTTCTCGGGGAAATAACCGGTTGAAGGCGGCAGATACCGTTGTGGGATCTCAAGGGTAGCGGCCCGCAACAGCGTCCGCGGCCTTCGGAAACCGAAACGGAGTTGAATGATGTCCCCGCGAATCGAACGGCGGATCGCGAACTTTGCGTCCATCCTCGACGACGGCACCCGTCGCCAGGCTGAAGCACTGGCACGTCTGCCGTTCGTGCGCCCACATGTTGCGCTGATGCCCGATGCCCACGTCGGCAAGGGGTCGTCGGTCGGCACGGTCATCCCCACCGTCGGCGCGGTGATCCCCGCTGCCGTGGGTGTGGACATCGGGTGCGGAATGTCTGCCGTGCGCACTGCCTACAGCTTCGCCGATCTCACCGGCTCGCTCGCGCAGCTGCGGCTGGCCGTCGAGGATGCGATCCCGCTGTCGCCCGGAAACTACAACGACAAGCTGAACCGGTTCCGGTTCACCGTGACGAAGCTCGACGAGCTCGAGAAGCTTGCCGCGAAGCACGACGTCGACCTGTCGCATTCGCCGAAGTGGCGTCAGCAGCTCGGATCCCTCGGTGGTGGAAACCATTTCATCGAACTGTGCCTCGACGAGGCCGACCGGGTGTGGCTGTTCCTGCACTCCGGGTCGCGTGGCGTCGGAAACAAGATCGCGCAGAAGCACATTGCGATCGCACAGAAGCTGATCCGGGAGCGGTCCATACACCTCGAGGACCGTGACCACGCCTATCTGTCGGAGGAGACGCCCGAGTTCGACAGTTACATCGCCGAACTGCACTGGGCGCAGCGCTTCGCCTACCTGAACCGCACGGAGATGATGGACCGGTTCCTGCAGGTGTTTGCGAACTGGCTCGGCGTCGACGTGAAGACCGTCGAGGTCGAGCGCGTGAACACGCACCACAACTACACCCAGCGTGAGGAGCACCTGGGCGAGTCGGTGTGGCTGACGCGTAAGGGTGCGATCGACGCGCACGAGAACATCGTCGGCATCATCCCGGGAAGCATGGGTACCCGCTCGTACATCGTGCGCGGCAAGGGGAACGAGGTCGGTCTGCAGTCCGCACCGCACGGTGCCGGTCGCCGGTTCTCCCGGTCCGAAGCGAAGCGCCGCTTCACCGAAGCCGACCTCGCGGCCCGAATGACGGGTATCGAGTACCGGCACGGCCCGCAGTGGATCGACGAGATCCCCGATGCCTACAAGGACATCGACGTCGTGATGGCCGACGCCGGCGACCTCGTCGAGGTGGTGCACGAGCTGCGTCAGGTCCTCAACGTCAAGGGCACCTGATGCCGCGTAGGTGTACGAGATGACGGTTGGTGTACGGAAATATCCGTACACCAACCGTCATGTGCATACACCAACCGGATCTCGCCGGCCTACACCAGGCGCGTCACACCGATCGTATGGTCGGTGGTGAACTCCTCGATCGCCCACTCACCGTTGAAACGGCCCAGGCCCGAATTGCGCTCGCCGCCGAATGCCACGTGCGCCTCGTCCTGCACCGTCATCTCGTTGATGAACGTCATGCCAGACTCGACCTGCTGAGCGAACTGCAGACCGCGGTCGATGTTCTGCGTGAACACCGCGCTGGACAGACCGAACTCGTGATCGTTCGCCAACTCCAAGGCGTGCGCTTCGTCGTCGGCACGCAACACCGCGACCATCGGCCCGAAAATCTCCTCGCGCGCGATCTCCATGCCCGGCGTGACGTCGACGAACACGTGCGGCGGCACCACGCGGCCGGTGATCTCGCCGCCGACCGCGACACGCGCACCGTCCTGCCGGGCCTGGTCGATCTTGTCCTGCAGGCCCTTCAACTGCGAATCGTTGACAACCGGCCCGATCAGGGTGTCCTCGGCGGCCGGATCGCCGTGCGGCACGGACTGTGCAGCGGCGGTGAATCGTTCGACGAACTCGTCATACACCGGCGCCTGCACGATGACGCGGTTCACGGCCATACAGATCTGGCCGGAATGCAGGAACGACCCGGTCACCGCGGCGTCGACGGCTGCGTCGAGGTTCGCGTCGTCGAGTACCACGAGCGGCGCGTTGCCGCCGAGTTCGAGCGCGACCTTCTTCAGGTGCTTCCCGCTGGTCGCGACCGAACCGACCTGTTTGCCGACGGGCGTCGATCCGGTGAACGAGATCAATCGCGGTACAGGATGTTCGACGAACGAATCGCCGATCTCGGAACCGGCACCGACCACCACGGACAGTACGCCCGCGGGCAGGCCGGCTTCCTCGAAGATCCGGGCGATCAGCAGGCCGCCGGTGACCGGGGTGTCCGACGCGGGCTTGATCACGACCGCATTGCCGAGCGCCAGGGCGGGTGCGACGGACCGCTGCGACAGGTGCAGCGGGAAGTTCCACGGGCTGATGACTCCGACGACTCCGATGGGTTTCTTGTACACCCGCATCTCGCGGTTCGGAGTGTTCGAATCGAAGATCCGACCGTGGACGCGTGCCGGGAACGACGCCGCCTCCAGCGTGATGCCGATGGCGAGGGACACTTCGATGTCGGCCTTGATGCGGGTGGACCCGGACTCGGCGACCAGCCAGTCGGCGATCTCGCTGCGACGTTCGTCGAGGATCTGCGCGGCGCGGCGAAGGATCGCGGCCCGATCGGCGGGCCCGGTTGCTGCCCAATTCTTCTGGTCTTCCCGGGCTGCGGTGTACGCGTCGTCGACGTCCTCCACCGTGGCCTGACGGATCGTGGCGACCACGGAGTCGTCGAACGGATTGGTGTCGGTCAGGACGCGTTCGGAGCGTCCCTCACGCCACTCGCCTCCGATGAACTGGGAGGAAACCGGCTGTCCGGCGAAAGTGGCGGTTGAATCGAGATCTGTTGTCATGGGGTTTGAACTCCTCACTGATCTTGCTGTTTGTCGACGGTCGCCCGGTCCCTGTGCGTGTCGTCGACAGCGGAATCGGATGAAATCTACTTCGACGGCCAGCCGGTGTATCCCTCGGCGAGATACTGCTGACCGTAACGGGATTCGGTGATAGTGGCCAGCTCGCCGAGTGCCCGCTTGCGTTCGAACGCCGTGGCGTCGGAGCGGGTGTGGAGCATCGACGTCATCCAGTACGAGAAGTTTTGTGCCTTCCACACCCGCCGCAGTGCGGTGTCGCTGTAGCCGTCGAGAAGCGCGGTCGAGCCGTCGCCGAAGAACGACGTCAGTGCCTCGGCGAGGACCTTCACGTCGGCCA
This sequence comes from Rhodococcus sp. NPDC060090, assembly GCF_042729855.1. Lineage (NCBI taxonomy): Bacteria > Bacillati > Actinomycetota > Actinomycetes > Mycobacteriales > Nocardiaceae > Rhodococcus > Rhodococcus sp. NPDC060090. The sequence goes on from NZ_JBHWXB010000023.1 coordinate 61,539, forward strand.
GTGCCAGGTTGAGGCCCTTCGCTCCGGTTGGGGGGACAGTGTGCCCGGCGTCCCCGACGAGGAACAAGTTGCTGTGGCGCAGCGGCTCGCACACGTACGAGCGAAACGGCAGCACCATCTGCTCGAAGATGCGGCCGCGCGTGAGTTCGAAGCCGTCGGCTCCGTCGACGCGACGCTGCAGCTCGTCCCAGATCTGTTCCTCGCTCCAACTCGAGGCGTCCTCACCCGGATCGCACTGGAAGTACATGCGCTGCACGGTGTCGCTGCGCTGGCTGATCAGTGCGAAACCGTGCTCGGAACGCGCATAGATCAGTTCGGGTGCGCTCGGCGGTGCTTCGGTGAGAATCCCGAACCAGGCGAACGGATACTCGATGAAGTGGTCGGTGCGGTCGGGGACGGCCTGGCGGCAGATGCTGTGCGAACCGTCGGCGCCGACGAGGATGCGGCACCGGACCTCGACGGATGTGCCGTCTGCTTCGGTCAACCGGATTTTCGGGGTATCGGTGGCGACGTCGAGGACCTCGGTGTCGCTGACGGAGCACCGGACGTCACCACAGTCGCGAGCACGGGCGGCGGCGAGGTCGACGAACACCTCGTTCTGCGGATACAGCCATACCGATTCGCCGACGAGATCCTGGAAGTCGATGCGGTGGCTTTCGCCGCCGAAGCGGAGGTCGATGCCGTCGTGGCGGTGGCCGTCGGTGAGGACGCGACCGTCGACGCCGGTCTCGGCGAGCATCTGCACGGAGCCGTGTTCGAGGATGCCGGCGCGGTGGGTGGTGCTGATGGTGGCGTGGTCGCGCTTCTCGACGACGACGTTGTCGATCCCCGCGCGGGCGAGCAGGTGGGAGAGCATGAGGCCGGCGGGTCCGCCGCCGAGGATGCCGACCTGCGTGGAGACGATGGTTGTGCTCATGCCTGCAACCATCCTGTGATGCACGGCACTGCGCGAGGGTCGTTATCGTTCAATGAGAAAATCTGAGGTCGTTGCGGGGTGTTCACCGAGAGCGCGGGCGATGCCGCGCGCAGCGGTGAGGAGCGCAGCGATGATCGCCTGACGCTGCTCGACACCGGTGGGGACCACAACCCCCAACGCAGCCAGGGCATGGCCGGACCGGTCGACGACGGGCACCGAGATGCCCGTCGTCCCGTCGTCCAGAACCCCGTCGAAACTCGCGTAACCTCGCCGACGGATCTCCGCGAGTGTGCTGCGGAACGAACCCGAGGCGGTGGGGAAGAGTTTGTCGAGGTCCGGATGTGTTTTTTCGTACCCGACCTGAACTTCGACGGGGGAGTGCGCGAGCAGTACCATCCCCATCGACGTGGCGTGCGCGACCATCCGGCCCGCCACCGTGGCTTGGTTGATCACCGACCCCGACGACGACAATCGCTCGACGACGAGCACCTCGCCTTCTTTGAGAATCGCCAGGTGTGTGTGCTGATGCACCACCGACTGCACATCCTGAAGGAAGGGCAACGCCGTCTCGCTCAGGCCCTCGACAGGTGAACTGCGCGCGGCGAGTTCCCACAGTCGCAGCCCCAGCCGAACCCTGCCGCCGGATTCCCGCGCGACGAGCCCGTGCTGGGCCATCTCGCCGATGAGCCGGTAGATCGTCGGCTGCGGGATGTCGGCGCGACGAGCGAGCGCGCTGACTGTCAGCGCCGGCTGGGTGCGGTCGAAGGACTCGAGAATGCGCACGACCCGGTCGAGCATGGAGTCACCGGAAGGGGAGTTGGCCATGTCGCGATTATCGTCCGAGGAGTAGATACGCGAAATGACGGTTGCTGTCAGGAAATATCCAAGCACCAACCGCCATATCACGTACATATGAAGATCTCGTCGCGTCACGCGGGCATCTCCGGAGTCAGATCCGCCAGCACCGTGGGGCGGTAGAACAACCCCTCGTGCGTGCCGCTGGCAGCGAGCTCGACGTCCGCGCCGGGAATCTCACCGTCGACGGCGGCAGCGTCACCTATCTGGTCGTTCAAGAATAGACGGCAGATCCGCAGGTCCTACGTTGCTACAGGCGCGTAGCGATCGCGCAGATTCCGCTTGAGGATCTTCCCGGCCCCCGACTTGGGCAGTGCTCCGTCGAGAATGTGTACCACTCTGGGGACCTTGAAACCTGCGATGAGTTCGCGGGTGTGCGAACGCAGTTCATCCTCGGTGGTCTTCGCGGACTCACGCAGGACCACCGCGGCATGGACGGCCTCGCCCCATCGGGGATCCGGGATCCCGAACACCGCGACCTCGAGTACGTCGGGATGCCGGTAGAGCGAGTTCTCGACCTCGGTGGAGTACACGTTCTCACCGCCCGAGATGATCATGTCCTTGAGTCGATCGACGACGTAGAGATAGCCGTCCTCGTCCATGTACCCCATGTCACCCGTGCGGTACCAGCCCTGATCGTCGAGCGCCGCTGCTGTCTCGTCGGGCCGGTTGAGGTAGCCGAGCATGATGTTGGGGCCGCGGACGACGATCTCTCCCACATGCCCGGGCTCACACACCTCTGATGTCTCGGTGCGTATTTCGAGATCCACGCCGACGACAGGCCGGCCGGCCGAACGCAAGCGTGCTGCCGCGTCGGGGTCGGCACCCGAGACGCCCCGACGGTGGTCGTCGTGGGTCATGAACGTGATGATCGGCGCGCCTTCGGTCATGCCGTACACCTGGCACCAATCGCATCCGAGCGCATCGATCGCCGATTTCAGGACGGACTGCGGCATGGGGGAAGCACCGTAGAGTACCGATTCGAGAGACGAGATGTCGACGTCCTCGGGGATCGGTTCGGACAGAAGCATCGTGACCATGGTCGGCACGAGCATTGCTCTCGTGACCTTCTCCTGCGCAACTGTTTCCAGCCAGTTTCGTCGCTCGAATCCCGGCACGATCACGTGCTTGCCACCGACCCAGGTGAGAGCGACCGTGGACGCACCGTCGGCGAGGTGGAACATCGGGCCGGCGTGCAGGTAGACGGCATTCTCGGTGTAACCCAGGCAGATCAGAGCATGCTTGGCGTTGGCGACGAGATTGTTGTGCGTGAGCATTACGCCCTTCGGGCGGCCGGTGGTACCGCCGGTGTAGAAGATCCCCGCGACAGCGCTGCCTTCGATCTCTCTCGGTGCAGGCTGTGCAGTGGAGATGATCATGTCATCGAAAGACACACAATCCGAAGGGCATTCACCGGTGCCTGCGTAGACGAGGGTGTCAAGTGATTCGACGGTCTCGACCAACTCGCGGCCGACGTCGACGAAATCCTCGTCGACGATCAGTACGCGGGAGGCGGAGTCGTCGAGGATGAGCTCGATCTCGGGTGTCGACAGCCGGGTGTTGAGTTCGTTGAGGACCCGGCCACTGCGAGGAACCCCCAGCCAGGCGACGAGGTGTGCTCGACTGTTCTTGGCCAGCACGGCCACGACGTCACCTTCGGTGAGGCGGAAACCGTCGAGCGCGGCGTCGAATGCCGAGACGTACCGGCCGAGTTCCCGGTAGGTCCACCTGATGTTTCCATCCACCACTGCTTCTCGTGATCCGAACAGTCGAGCTGCGCGGTCGAGGGCGGAGGAAATGTTTTCGTTCATCGTCGTTCCTGTCTGGAGTTCTCGTCTACTCGGTTCGGCTCAGGAATCAGTCGGTGAAGGTGCAGTTGCCGCCCTGGATGATCTGCGGGAGCGTGTCGCCCTGCTGCTCGAGCAGGGAGAAGTACAGGCTGCGGGCGCCGGCCGCGTCGACGACGCTCTCGACGTTGCCGTCCGCGCCGTAGTTGATGAGTGCGCCGTGGATGAGGAAGACGGCGTCGGTGACCTCGGTATTCTCCGCGGGAGCTTCCAGAGTGTGGGTGGAGCCGGCCGGTTCGTAGATGTAGGAGCCGGCCACGTTCACGGAGTCGTCGCCGTACTCGCGGTAGAACCACTTGCCCGATTCGGTGAAGCCGTGCACGGCACCGGTGTGCATGTGGGTCGGGATCACGGTGTCCGGCTGGAATCGGGTCTTGACGACGAAGAACCCGTTCTCCACGTCTGCGACGTAGAGCTGCATCGACAGTCCCGGGGCCAGTACTCCGTGTGTCCAGGGCAGGTCCTTGGTCTGGCGGGTCAGAGCTGCGGGGATGGCGAAAGCGGTCATGGGAGTTTCCTTTGTTCACTCGAGGAGCTGTTGGGTTCTTGTGTCTAATGTCACAGGAATCCGAGGAAACGCCAGTGTCGGCGACGTCTCCTCGCCGGACGACGTGCGGCAACTCGTCGCCGACGTACGCGAGCACCTCGGCGGAGTCGACGTGCTGGTGAGCAATGCCGGCATCGCGGGCCCCACCGCGCCGGTGGAGGACTACGACCCGGATGCCTGGGAATCAGTGGTCACGGTGAACCTGGACGGTACCTTCACCGTCATCCGCCACTTCGTGCCGCTGCTGAAGGAAGCGGGTTCGGGCAGCGTGCTGATCATGTCGTCGCTGGCCGGCCGGTTCGGATATCCCAACCGCATCGGATACTCCACCACCAAGTGGGGGCTGGTCGGGTTCACCAGGACGCTGTCGCAGGAACTCGGCCCGCACGGCATCACCGTGAACTCTATCCATCCCGGAGCGGTGATCGGCCCACGTCTGGACAAGGTGTTCGAAGGCCGCGCGCAGACGTCCGGCAGGTCGGTCGACGAGGAGAAGGCCGACGCCCTGAAGAACCAGTCGATCAAGGCGTTCACCGATCCCGCCGACATCGCGGCGCTCGCCGTGTTCCTCTCCGGGCCGCACGCCCGCACGATCTCCGGCCAGCAGATCAGCATCGACGGGGATTCGAAGGCCGCACAATGACCGTGCCGTCCGACGGTTCGGCCGCGGACTCTCGAAGCGCTGAATCCGAACCTCGATCACTGTGGCGCGGTCGGCTGCTGCTGATCGTCGGCATCGTCCTACTGGGGATCTCGCTACGGTCCGCGGTGACCGGCATGTCGCCTTTCCTCCCCGAGATCCGCGAGGACCTCGGAATGGGTGCGGCAGCCGCAACACTGCTCGGAATGCTGCCCACCCTGTTCTTCGGTGCGGCGGGCTTCGCGGCGCCGGTGTTGATTCGACGAACCAGCTTGGAACTCACCGCGAGCGTCGCGATGATCCTGGCTGCAGTGGGCCTGTTCGCACGTTCGGTGGTCGGTGGCGTCCCGCTGTTCCTCATCCTGTCTGCCGTGGCGTTGTTCGGCATGGGGATGGGCAACGTCGTCGGTGCTCCACTGGTGAAGAAATACTTCCCCGACCGACCGGCGCCGATGCTCACGACCTTCGCCCTGTTGATGCAGGCCGGCGCGACCATCCCCGCCATGCTGGCGTTGCCGCTCGCGGATGCCGGTGGAGGATGGCGCTTCTCGATCGGATCCTGGGCGCTGCTCTCCGCCGTCGCCGCGGTTCCGTGGATCGTGCAGTTGATCAAGGTGTCGCGCACCCCGTCGACCGCGTGGCCGGTCGGACTGGCCGCCGCGGCCGAGGGGGAGAACCGACTCGGCATGGGACAGTTGCTGCGCAACCCGATCGCGGTCGGCACTGCGCTGTTCTATGCGATGGCCTCGCTCAATACCTACGCGATGCTGGCCTGGATGCCGACGATTTTCCAGGACTCTGGACACGACGAAACCGTTGCTGCCACAGCATTTTCGATCTTCACATTCCTGACGTTACCGATGGCTCTGGTCAGTCCGCTGGTCGGATCGAAGCTGAGGAACCCGTTCCCGTACGCCGCCGCACTCACGCTTCTCCCCGCGATCGGATTCCTCGGAATGGCTCTGGCTCCGGGGATTCCGATGCTGTGGGCGGTGCTCACCGGCTTCATCGGCGGTGCGTTCCCGTTGGCCATCGCGATGTTCAACAGGCGCACCCGGACCGAACAGGGCTCCGGGAGTCTCGCCGGTTTCGCGATGGGTGTCGGTTACCTGTTCGGCACGCTGGGCCCGCTCCTCGGTGGCTGGCTCGATTCCGCCACCGGGAGCTGGAAGCCCGCGTTGCTCGTCTACGCCGTGACGGCGGTTCCCATGCTGATCGGGGCATGGCAGATGAGCAAGCCCGACCGCTACTTGGAGGACGGGATCTCGCGCGAGTGAGACTCAACCGGTGATTGGTTGGCTGCGTCCCGGCCGGCCAGGTAGCCGAACACGAGTCCGAGTGAGATGGTGCCGCCGGCACCGCCGTAGGAGCCCTTCGTGGCTGCACCACCGGAGTTTCCGGCCGCATACAGACCGGGGGTGACGTTGCCGTCGGTGTCCAGGGCTCGTCCGTCGGCGTCGGTCCTGGGACCACCGACCGTACCGAGCGCGCTGGCTTCGACCTTCAGCGCATAGTACGGCGCGGTGTCGACGGGGCCGAGAACACTCGACTTCGGGCTCTTCAGCACCGGCCGGATGATCTTCGCGAGCGGACCGACGATGAGCGAACGCAAGCGTTCGGGATCGTTCTTCCGCGCCACCCGTCCGGCGAGCTTGTCGACCACCGGTCCGATCACCTTGGCAAGTGCTGTGCGGGCCTTCGCGGTGGCGGCAGGGAAACGGTTGTCGGGTGAGAACGTGCCCAGCCGTGGGTAGTACGCACCGAAGTAGCGGTCGAACAGGGTGTCGCCGCGGTGGAACTGGGAGTCGTTGCTGCGAGCGGCATCCGGATTGAACCGGTCGATAGTGCGCAGCAGCCCGACCTCGTCGACGCCGATCTTCTTCGCAAGATCGGCGAGAGTATCTGCCTGGAACAGGCATTCGGGCACGTCGCCTCCGGGGGTGGCGCCGAAGATGCCGAACTTCGTCCAGTACTGCTGGTCGAAGATCAACCATGCGGTCACGTTGGGCATGGTGCCGGTCTCCGGATCCACCTCGCGCATGATCTGCCCGAACTGGTCGTAGGCCAGCGCTTCGTCCGCGAACCGTTTGCCCTTGCTGTTGACCATGATGCTGTGCGGCAGTGCGCGTTCGCCGAGGAAGACACGGCTGAGGGGCTGACCCTCGAGCTCTTCGCCGGGCAGCTGCACGCCGGGCATCCACCACGCGTCGTCTATGCCGGTCAGGTCTGCGCCCATTTCCTCGGCCAGCTGCATGGCGATGCCGTCGTGGCCCTTCGGGGAGACCTGCACACCGAACGGTGCGCCGAGGTGGGTCGTCGTCAGTTCCGGCGAGCTCTCGTAGCCACCGCTGGCGAGCAGGACGCCCTTGGTCGCGCGGACCGTGTGCGGGGCGCCGCCGGCCATCACGACGATGCCGGTGACCTTCGAGTCCTCGACGACGAGCCGGGTCGCGGGGGCCTTGACGCGCACGTCGACGCCGTTGCGCAGGCTCGCCTCGAGCAGCGCGCCGATCAGAGCAGGCCCGGCGAGCCAGATCTGCTCGATGCCGATACCGCCGAGCAGCCAGAAGGGTAGAGGGTTCTTGGCCATGCCCGTGGTCAGCGCAGGGCGCACGTACTGGGCTGCCTCGCCGAGCCCGTCGGGCGAGTGGGGGCCCGGGAAGAGTGCGCGCCCCACGGACGCGCCCTCGATGTCGGAGCGATAGTCGGGCCAGATCGTCGGGATCCACCCGAACGACGTGTTGTCCTCGATGTACCGGGCGACCTCTGGTCCGGTCTCCAGGAACTTCTCGATCATGTCGTGGTCGAGGATCTTGTCGCGCCCCTGGCCGTAGATGTAGCGACGGGCCTGGTCGAGGTCGTCCTTCACCTTCAGGTCATCGGTGGAGAAGCCGTGGTTGGGAATCCATGCTGCACCGGCGGATATGCCGGTGGCGCCGCCGACGAGTTCGCGGGATTCGACCACGAGGACCCGTGCGCCCTCCTTGGCTGCAGTGAGTGCTGCCGTCAGGCCGGCGCCGCCGGAGCCGACGACAACGACGTCCACCTCCTGCGGGATACCCTTCTGCGCCACCGTCCCGATGGAGCCGCTGAATCGAGTTGTCTTGCCGGCCATGAGATCCTGCGATCTTCGAGTTTCGCGGTGTGTGAGAAGTGGTCTCAGACCGCGATCTTGGATGCGACGGTGACCACGCGCTCGGCCATGTGGTCGAGGGCTGCGATCGTGGCGTCGTCGAGTTCGTTCTGGTTGTTCGGCCCGGTGACGTGCCCGACGCCATACGGGTTGCCGTCGGCGAACTTGAGCGGATCGGTGTAGCCGGGCGGAACGATGATGCCGCCGAAGTGCATCAGCGAGGTGTACAGGCCGGTGAGGGTGGTTTCCTGGCCGCCGTGCACGGTCTGGCTGGAGGTGTAGGCGGCGTAGACCTTGTCGGCGAGTTTGCCCTGCGCCCACAGGCCCCCGAGCGAGTCCATGAAGGTCTGGAACGGGGCGGCGGTACTGCCGAAACGGGTCGGCGAGCCGAAGATGACGGCGTTGGCCCACACGATGTCTTCGCCGGTGGCGGCCGGAAGATCCTTGGTGGCCTCGTAGTTGGTCGACCATGCCGGGTTCTCGGCGAACGTTACGGGGTCGCGGGTTTCGGCGATGTGGCGCACGCGAACGTCGGCGCCTGCAGCCTCGGCGGTCTTGGTCAGGCGCTCTGCCATCGCGCTTCCGTGTCCGGTGGCGGAGTAGTAGATGATCGACAGCTTGGTCATGTCGGTCCCTTCCTGGTCGACGGGTCGGAAGTATCCGTGTACCCACAAATGTAGTTGAGTTATCAACTACTTCCACTGTATCGAAAGGAGTTGAACTGTCAACTAAATCTGTTTCGGCATGAATGCGGACCCGTCGCCGATCGGGGCCCGGTGTACGAAAGTTGCAGGTCTACGCTGATCGATGCGCGAGTAGTGTGGTCAGATCCACCGCTCGTACTGCTCCACCGGCATCAGCTTCGGGAAGAACTCCCGTCGCACATCCTCGATCAGTGATGTGTAGTCGGAATCGTCGGTTCTCGCCGCGATGTGCAGGCAGTGGAACACAGCGTTCAACGGATCCGTCTTCGCCGCGGTGGAGATGACGCTGATGGCTCGAAGTGCCGGGGGCACCTTGCGGTCCTCGGCATCTCCGGTGATGGTCGTGTCGATGGTCGGTTCATCGCGGAATGCCTGCTCGAGTGCGAGATGCTCATGCTCGCCGAACGGGTGGGGCAGGGGGTCGCCTCGGTCCAACGCTGTCAACCCCGCGCTGATCCATGGGATTTCCGCGATGCCTATGGTTGTGTACGCGCGGCGTGCCGCCCATGTCGCGATACGACGGAGCTTCGGGGTTCGGGCTCGGGTGATCGCATCGGCCAGCGGTCGGTCGAGACCGGCGAGGCCCATTGCGTAGTAATTGGAGCGGAGTTTCTCTGATGGCGGCCGACCGCCCCAGCGGATCGCTTCGTCCTTCGCCCATCGGGCCATCTGGTCGTACCCGTATTTCAGGTACAGAGTGGCGTCTCCGGCCGGATCGGGATCCCACCAGTTGCGTTTCGGATGGGTGACGATGCTCTGATCCCACGCGGCGTCGATCTTGTGCAGTCGGACCATCTCTCGTGGCCGCGTCGTTTTCCAGATCTGAACGAGGTAATGCTCCGTCGGTTCGGTGACGGCAGCATCCGCGTAGGTGTCGCGTCCGCGGCCGAACACGCGAAACCGGTGCAGGCCTCGTGCGATCGGCAGTTTCGGGAAGTCCGACGCCTTCTCGCCGTCCATGGTGAGCACATACGCCGGCTTCGTGAAGTTGACCGTGGCTTCCTCGACGATGCCCCATTCTTCGGTATCGACAACGTCGGAGGGTTCGTCGTCGAGCACCTCGACGGTGAGCGTCACAGGACCGTAGGCGACGCCGGTCATGACAGTGGCGAAGTTGGGGCCGACTTCCACGACGCTTCCCGTTTCTTCGGGCTCGTAGGTCTCCCCGCTGGGCGAGCCCAGCACGAACTGATGGTGGTCTGCGACGACAGTTCCGAACCGACTCATGAGCGGGAACGTATCGTAGGGCTCGTGCGCCTGCCGAGGGAATCGGGAGTGTGGGAGCCGATGACGGGAATCGAACCCGCGTATTCAGCTTGGGAAAGTGAATGAACGGCATCGGCCCAGGTCAGCCGGGTAAGAACAAGACCGACTAAGGCATGATAAGCACGGCCATGTCGGGCTTCCACACGTACCTCCACTCGTACCTTTGTGTCGGGTACGGGAGAGTGAAGGCGTAGTTGCTCGTTGCCCTGACGTATGTCCTGTTGTGGGGCGAAGCTGAGACGGCCGCGAGACCAGAACTCAGTGGCTGGAACGGTCGGAGGGGATCACGAATGTGCGTTCAAACGACACGATGTTGCGTCCTTTGCCCTGGTACGTGAGGATCACCGCCTTGCGGCCAGATGTATTGGCAGGTGATCCACTCCAGCTGCCTAGACGAACGGGATTGTCTGTATAAGTTATCTTTGACGCTACGCGACCGATAATTTATTCGGCTGATCGGTCTTGGTCACCGTCGCATCGGCCTCGAATTCAAGGGTTGTCGACAGTCACCCTTGGATGGGGAGGTTCCCTAGCCATCGGTTGTAGTGATGCGTTCATACCTGAGGTTCAGTACGGTTGCGGGAATTGGACCGTCCATACTGGCGCAACAGATCAGTCACGCGCTCCAAGGCCTCCAGATAGGCGACAGCGCCCTCGGCCGCGTAGATACGGGCGAGTAGCTGGGGCTCGTCCGGGTGCACGCCAGCGTGAAATTCTGCGAGGAAGTCACGAGAGAACGTCATTGCCCGAAATTAGTGGATCGAGCGACGGCGCACCGGACTTTGTTCCATCCTGTGGAGAACCGGACGCGTTCCTCGTCGCACCGCCCGGCCTGACTCCCCGTGCAAACTTTGAATCTGACGCTCGTGCGTCGTCCTGGCAACCGCCCCACGCGCTTCTGAAGGCGCTGCATTCGTCAGTAGCCCAAAGCTTGTCGGACAATGATGGCCTGGTGGACATCGGGGGCGGTAGGGGTTCCGTTGAGCTGGACGTATCGGCCACCGTCTCCCGGGATGATCTCGATTGCGTTGGCGCGGAGTGTCGTTTCGTCTAGGGGGACCTTGTCCTTGACGTAGGTGATCCAGCCGGCGCAGATCTGTCCGGGTTTGCAGCCGATCGACCGACGGTGCTTTTTGGTGCTGACAAACAGGTAATCAGGTTCCCATGCCTGGACGAGGATGCGGAAATGGTCGGCGACAAGCTCGGGGGTGATGCCACCGGACGGATTAACCTCGGGATCGTCCAGGGAGAAGTGGACGTGGTTCTTCAACCCTGTCCCGTCGAATCCCACACGTACCGAGTACTTGCGGTAGCTGCCCTCGCACATCCGGATCAAGTCGGGTGTGTACCCGGTCTTCACCATGGCCAGACCATCATCACCCCGGAGGATCGAGTCGGCCACTACCTCTTCGATACCGTCGATGTCACCCGGGAGATGCACGAAAGTGCCGTCGTCTTTGACCCCGTTGAGAAGCCAAGGAGAGTAGAGCCGGGACAGGTCGGGCATCTCCTGCAGCGAGCGCTGCAAGCGACCTGCGCCGTCGTGAGGCGACTCGACCCGTCCGCCCCAGCCACCAATGAAATCCAGTACCACCGTGTTCCTCCCTCTACCTGCGGTTGCCTGCTACTCCGGCGGGACGTACTTGACCGTAATGTTCTCGTATCCGGCTTCTTCGATCATGTCCTCGATGGCTTCAGCTACTCGCTCCTCGGCGACGCGCCACTCGATCTCGGCCCCGGTGGCTTCGGCAGCTTCGGATTGCCGTCGAAGCTGGTCGGGAAGAGATTTGGCTGCGCCCATGTTGGGCTTGAACTGGCCATCGTCGCCGACCATCCATTCGTAGCCGGGCCCCTTGGCTTCGATGAGCCTACCGCTCTCTCCGGCATCCGGGTCCCACCCGTCGAACAGGACGTTGCCCGAGCCGTCCGCTTTAGGGATGGCATATTCAACTCCGGCAGGGCTGCCGGTGACTTGTTCCTCGTAGGCACCGGCACGTTCGGAGGTGCCGCCACGGTTGGGGTACTCCCACTGTCCCGGACCATCATTGGTCAGGGTCGACGGCATGATATCGAGCACCTGCTGCAGGTCGATGCTCGGAAAGTGTTCAGAGACCCAGAGGAGGATCGCGCCTGCCGAGATCGCACCGGCGGCGAAGGCTGCCATGAGCGCCAGATCGACAGCACCGAGCGCGATGATCGGCACGAAGCCGTGAATTCCTGAGTTGGAGCCGAAGGTCAGGGCTGACGCTGCGTCTGCAATGGATTGGGCGGCACGGGAGTCGGCCTCCTGGACAGCTGCAGCTTTGAAGCGTAGATAACCGGCCCATTCGAAGACCTTGGCCTCGGACTCGTCGGTCGGCGGCCCGATGATCGTGACAGTCCAGTCGTCTGCGACGCGGCATCCGTCGGCCTCTGCGTCGGCGACCGCCGAAAGCAACGCTCTGCGGGCGTAGTGCAACTCCGAAAGCCCGCTCTCGACGGTGCCGGCGACTTCGACTAGCCCTATGGACAGCTTCCGGCTACGGGTGCATACGTCAGCGATCCGGTCGTCTGCTGCTTGGTTAGCAGTTCCTATCCAGCCCTCGCCCGAAACGGCGGCGCGCTGTCTGTCAACGGACCGGGTGTGCGAAGCGAGTTGTTCAGCTTCGTTGCCCAGAGTGCGGACGATCGTGTCAGAAGCAGTCAGTGCATCCCATTGTTCGATCGTTGATCTACTGGGGAGCCCTCGGGATTCCTGCACGATCACTCGGGCACCTCGACTGCCGAGAACTGTTGGGCGGTCTCGTCGTCAGTGTTCCGATAGCTCTCGGCAGTGTTCTCGGTCAGCGCGCTGAGCGTGGTGAACTCGTCATGACATGCACTGAGAGCAGCGTCGGCCAGACCACCGAGCACAGCGAGCACGGAGGACGTGGCCGAAGGTGAAATCAGACCGGAGACGCCGGAGATCGCCTTGTCGCAAACTCCGGATTCTCGGGTGTTCTCGCCGGGATTCAGTGTGTTCGCAAGCTCGTGGATCCGCTCGGTATCGGCATACAGCATCGCAATGGCCCCCCTCCATCGCGGAACAACGTAGCACGGTGCATGCGCGGCCTAACCTCGATCTTTCTTGAGTCCCGCGTGTCGACCTGAACGCTTCGGATTGGTTGTTGCCGTCGCTGACCTGGTGCCGGGCGACGACGAGTCG
>NZ_JBHWXB010000024.1:0-62319 GCF_042729855.1 Rhodococcus sp. NPDC060090
GGTAGTCGATCGTGGCCGCACACCGGATCCGCGGTTTCCACACCCAGTCCGAACTGCTCAGGCCGGCGCGTCACCCGCACGAAAGATCGAGGCTATCGTCACGCCCGGACACATCGGGGGATTCTGTCGGGGGGACAGTCGTGACGTTGAAAGTAGATCCGCACGCGCTTCGTGCGTTCGCCGCATCCGTCAGTAGCGCAGCCGACGCCATCGGGGAATGGGATATCGGCGCTCCATACACGCACTCGCACTCAGCACTCCCCGGAACCGGTTTCAGCGACACGGGTGCGCGCGGGCACCTCGCTACGGCACAAGCGCTGGCCAACATCCGCCAGCGCCTCCTCGAAGTCACCGACATCTCGAACGGTGCGGCAGACGACTACGAGATCGCCGAGACCGACTTCGTCGCAGCACTCACTGCGATGGGTCTACCCCGGTGAGTCCTGGCGTCTCCGCCGTCAAGTCCTGGAATCCTGACGCCCTGCGGGCAACTGCCGGCGCTCTCGACGCGCTCGTCGACGAACTCGACGACCGAATGAAGGGCCTGCTCAACGATCAGGACGCCCTCGCCGAGCAGTGGAAAGGCGACGCCGCCAACGCTGCCGCCCTCCGCGTCGTCCGGGAACGCTCACTCGGCAGCGCCATCGCCGGAGCGCTCCTGCAGGTCGCCGACGCCTACCGCATCAGCGCGCCGATCATCGAAGGCGCCCGGATGCACGTGGTCGGGCTGGTGCAGGCGGCCGAATCTCAATCGTTCATGGTGCACGACAACGGAATCGTCGACGCAGCGAGCCAGATCGCACTACTTCGCATACTGCTGCCGTCCGGCGCGACCTACGACACCGCAGCACTCCAACTCGAACGCCAGGCCGCCGAACTGAGTGTCGCGCTGGTCGACGCACTCCAGCAAGCCACGGCAGCCGCCAACGACATAACGGGTCGCATCAACAACGCAATCGCGGTGTTGGAGGACGCCGCCAAGGCAGCAACACCGGGTGAAATCGTCCGATCCAACGATGGCACGCACTCATGGGTTCCGGACTGGTCTGCCACGGCCGCGGCCTCCACCATCGGATTCATGGCCGACTCGACCAAGGAGGGGCTGAAGGCTGCAGCGCTATCCACTGGTGACGACCTTGCGCGTGGTATCGCCGGGCGCCTCGGTCCCGCTGGCGCCGCCCTGGGAGTGATCCCAGCGATCTCCAACGATATCGAAGGGGGTATGGACCCGACCCAAGCGGTTCTAACTGAATCCACCGGCGCGGCAGCAGGTCTTGCCCTTGGGTCGACCCTGGGCTCAGTTGCGGGTGCAGCTGCAACCGGCAGCGCGGTGGGATCGGTCGTACCGGGCCTGGGAACGGCTGTCGGACTGGTGGTCGGTACTGCAATTGGTGCAGCAACCTCCGTCGGCGTTTCTAAGTTTCTTCAATGGGCTTGGGATTGAACCAGTACCCGGCATCATGTTCAAACGAGTTCAGGAGTGAAATGTCCCGAAACCCGTCCCATTCGATCAGTGACCGTATTCGCTCCTCATACGAAGCGCCGTGGCCGCAACGCCTCGAAGGAACGAAACTCATCGCCGCCATTGTTGTAATCCCGTTCGCAGCAGTATTCATCCACTTCACAGTGGAAGGTGTTCAGAGAAACGAACTCGACACCGCTATCGGATTCTCGGGCTTCACCCTCCTGATTTCGACGATTGCTGGAATCGCACTCACACAAGGCGGGCTCCGCCACCTCACTGTTCCCCGCCGAATATCCCGGAACCAGAACAGAGGCCACGGAATGGGCATCCTTGTCCCTCACAAGCGAGATCTACTCATGGTCCTCCTACTGAGCAGCCTCCCCGTTGCCGCGCTTCCCGCTCTACTGCCACCCCATGAGGACCAGGGCGACCTCAGCTTGCTGGACGAGGTGTTCCTACGCATCGGTGGGCCGGTGGGTGCCACTGTTCTCGGAATATTCTCACTCACCCTCTTCATCCTCTCTCTGATCATCCGAACGCCGACTTCCCTCGAGATCTACCCCAACGGGATTTACCTCGCTGTGCGTCGCCACATTCCCTTCTTCACGAGTACAACCGAGCAGGTCATCGAGTGGGATCACATCGAATCGATCACCCCGGCCCTCTATTCCGGCCCGAACAGCAAATCCCCCACCGGCCACCCGGTGATCAGAATCGGCGGTGTGATCGTCGACACTCGAACAGGAGAAAAGACGAGCGAACTCGACGTCCCCACGTATCGCCTCATCGGGGAGCCGAATACTGTCTACGGGTTGCTTCGCTTCTTGCAGGAGAACCCAGACCAGCGACACCTTCTGAGCGACGTTGACTCGGTTGAACTCCTGCGACCACCCCCGTTGCTCGAACGTTTCCGAGTCTCCCGATCCACGGAGCCGACGTCATGAGTCCACCGGATTCAGCCCCGAGAACCCTCCGCACATACCTCGAGAGTCACGAAGTCGAGCTCATCGCCTGCACCCCCGACGGGACCGGGCACCCGCATGCCACGATCCCGACTCCGGCCGGGTGGATCCCTGTTCCCAACAAAGTGTTCCCCCACGCATACGCGGTCCTCGTCGCACCCGAAGATACGGAAAACGAATGGACACCCAACGCGGTGCTGCTCCATGGCCGTCTCTCACGTTGGCGCCCCACCGACGAGCTCCTCCGTATCGCCGCATCCGAATGTCGGTCACTTCCCGATTGGTCCGAACTTCACTGTGACACTGACGACTTCGATTCCCATCGCTCGGTTGTCACGCGAGGCATCTACCACGTCGACGATGCCTGGTTCGACGCGACAACTCGATTTCTCGTCGTCGACGCCGAATACGACCGGTACTTGACCCAGCTGACGGTAACCACCCACGCTCACCCCGAAGCGAGACCGGCCTCCGATACATCGACTATTCACAACGGGTTGACAGTCGTGCTGGATATGCCTCGCCGAGCGGACCGATAGATGCCCGGATACGACACGGTTCATACCGAGGCCATACCCATCCCCACCTGGCCTCAGCGCTTCCGCCCCTTCAGTTTTGCGGCAGGCTCGGCATTCACTTGCAGTTTCCTCTTCCTCGCATACCACGTACCCGAATCGCTTTCGGACGACGATATCGGAATCCGGTGGTTGACAATCACCAACACCATTCTCTTCGCGTTGATATCACTGTGGCTATTCGAGTACTCCGGCTTCTCTTCTATGGGACTGAGCCGCCGGATCACAACGCACACGGATACCGAGTACGGTCGCGGCATCGAAATACCCACGGGGAGCACAACGCTCCTATCGGCCTGTGCGATTGCAGCATTGGTGACACCAACCGGCGCTGTCATGATCTACGCCGTGGTGACACACGCGGACGCAGTCTTGATTCCGCGCGACGAAGTGGCTGAGCATGTTCCGTTCATCGCCTTGACCGCCGTCTCGACACTGGTGATCGCACTGCTTCCACTGAGGATCCGAGGCACCACCGTGCTGCAGGTGTACGAGGACGGAATCCGACGTCGCGTGACGATCCGCAGGCTCCGGTTGCACAAGTACGACACCTTCGTGAAGTGGGACGACATCGAGGATGTCGCTGCCGACGTCTTCCTCGTCCACACAAAGGGCCCCACCATCTGCAATCCGATGATCCGACTCCGCGTGCCCGGCCCGGTACCCACCGTGAAGCTTGTGCCGTTCGACGAGGAGAACGAGGTGGCCATCAGTGCGTATGCACTCGTCGCAGAACCCAACATGCTCATCGAGCTGATCCGTCGATTGCACATTCGGCCGGAAGATCGGCACCTCGTCGGCCAGCGCGATGCCGTCGAACTTCTCCGCCCCCTCCCGCTGCGCGATCGCTTCCGAGCAGCACGCGGAGTGAAGACCCGGTGGTAGTTCGAGATCGGCGCATTCGAGTCACTGTCGCAGTTGGTCCGCCAGGGGCCGCAGAACTCTGCCGCGTGACCGGATACACCTAGGACAGACGGATACGATCGGAAGTCGCTGCATTTGTCCGAATCTGTTGTGTCAGCATTTGTCCGAAGCTGTTGTGTCAGCGTCCGACCGCTACCCGAAAGACTCGACCCGATTCGCCGACCCGCACACAAATCGTAGGTTCGGAGGCTACGATCGAACTCATTGGTCGGCACGTATCTGTTGCCGGCGCGGCGGAGTATGTCTCCGCAAATGATTTGTGCCGCAACGTGGGTGCGTGCTGCACCTCCTGCGGAAACCGATATTCAGGGTCAACCCCGTGGAGTGACAATGACCGACAACTGGCTTTCTCGCGATCCTTTCGACGATATCTTCGACCGCTTCTTCAGCTCCGGCGGACTCCGTCAACCGCAGGTGCAACGGGTGGATCTGAGCCGGTTGCTCAACGACGATGCGAAACAATTGGTCTCCGAGGCCAGGAAGGCAGCCACGGAGTGGGGCAGTGCGGAGCTGACCCCCGAACATCTTCTGTATGCCGCCACACTCAACGACCCGACTCGCGGCGTGATCAGTGGTCTGGGTCTGGATCCCGATGCGGTCGCAGAGCAGATGCGCTCCCTTGCCGGAGACGAAGGCGAAGGCAGCGACGGTGAGCAGGTCACGCTCAGTCCTGCGACCAAACGTGCCCTGAGAGTCGCCCAGCAGCAGGCCGGACAGTCCGGCATCAGCTACATAGGTCCCGAACACATCCTCTACGGCATTGCCGCGAACAGCGAGAACCCGGCTGCTCACGCGCTGGCGGGCGCCAAGCTCGATACCGGCGGTCGCCGCGACACATCACAGAGCACGACGCCCACACTCGACGAGTACGGCAGAGATCTGACCGCAGAAGCTCGCGCGGGCAACGTGGACCCTGTGGTCGGGCGCGCAGACGAGATCGCGCAGACCATCGAGATCCTCTCCCGTCGGCGAAAGAACAATCCGGTCCTGATCGGTGATCCCGGCGTGGGCAAAACCGCGATCGTGGAGGGTTTGGCGCAGCGAATCGTCAACGGAGACGTACCGTCGACGCTGGCCGATCGACGCGTCGTAGCTCTCGACGTCGGTTCGCTGGTCGCGGGGAGCAAGTATCGCGGCGAGTTCGAGGAGCGGTTGACGAAGATCCTCGACGAGGTTCGCGAACATTCCGACGAGTTGATCCTCTTCATAGACGAGTTGCACACGATCGTCGGCGCGGGCAGTGGCGGCGAAGGCTCGATGGATGCCGGCAATCTCCTCAAGCCGGCCCTCGCGCGCGGCGAGTTGCACGCGGTCGGCGCGACCACGATCGACGAATACCGTCGCTACATCGAGAAGGACGCGGCGCTCGAACGGCGGTTCCAGCCGGTGATGGTGTCCGAGCCTTCGGTCGACGACACCATCGAAATTCTGCGCGGCTTGATCGATGTCTACGAAGAACACCACCAGGTGCACTACACGGACGAAGCGCTGGTGGCCGCTGCGGAGCTGTCCGATCGGTACATCACGGACCGGTTCATGCCAGACAAGGCGATCGACCTGGTCGACCAGGCGGGCGCACGTGTAAGGCTGCGAACCAAGACTCCGGACGCGGATACTCGTTCACAGGAGGACGAACTGGCGCGCCTCGAGCGCGAGAAGGACACCGCGGTCGCGGCTGAGGACTACGCCAAAGCCGGCGAGTTGAAGGACGAGATCGCAGCCCTCGAAGAGCGCGTCGGCGCGAGCGGCTCAGTGTCGACGCCGCAGGTCGAGGTCGTCGACATTGCCGAAGTGATCTCCCGACAGACAGGCATCCCGGTCTCCGAACTGACGGCCGAAGAACGCCAACGGCTTCTGGACCTCGAGGGCGTACTCCACGCTCGCGTGGTCGGGCAGGAGCAAGCAGTCACAGCAGTGGCCGAAGCGGTGCGGAGGGCGCGCGCAGGTCTGTCCGACCCGAACAGGCCGATCGGATCGTTCCTGTTCCTCGGCCCTACCGGGGTCGGCAAGACCGAACTCGCGAAGGCGCTTGCTGCGGCCGTATTCGGTGATGAGGACCGGATGATTCGCTTCGATATGAGCGAATTCCAGGAGAAGCACACCGTCTCCCGTCTGGTCGGAGCTCCCCCGGGCTACGTCGGGTACGAAGAGGCCGGGCAACTCACGGACAAGGTTCGCCGTCAGCCGTACTCGGTGATCCTGTTCGACGAGATCGAGAAGGCGCACACCGATGTGTTCAACGTGCTTCTTCAGCTCCTCGACGACGGCCATGTCACCGACGCGCAAGGCCGCACGGTGGATTTCAAGAACACCATCGTCATCCTCACCAGCAACATCGGGTCCGACCTCATTCTTGCCGACACCAGCGGCGACATCGAGACCCTGACCCCGAAGTTGATGGAGCGACTGCACTCCCATTTCCGGCCCGAGTTCCTCAACCGTATCGATGAGACGGTGGTGTTCCATCGACTCGACAAGGAACAGCTGCGCGAGATAGTCGACTTGATCCTCAACGGGACCCGGCGACGGTTGCGAGGACAGGACATCGATCTGGAAATCACCGAGAGCGCGGTCGACTGGCTGGTGGATACCGGGTTCGCACCGGAGTTCGGTGCCCGCCCGTTGCGGCGGACCGTCCAGAAGGAACTCGACAACAGGCTGTCGAACCTGCTGCTTGCGGGAACGCTCGGTGCGGGAGACACGGTGCGCATCGACGCCGGTACCGACGGTCTCATCATCGAGACGGTCGCCGGAAAGGATGATGACGCCGCGGGCCCCGGCGACGGCTCGGCGCCGGAGGAGTGAACGCCTCAGTCCTCGCGCGCCCCGTGCACTCGGCCGTGAAGTGCTTCCATCTTCAGGTCGAGGTCGCGGGCCGTCTCGGCGGCGATACGGAGCTCTTCGCGTAGTTCGTCCGGCACCGCGCGGTCGTGCTTGTAGTAGATCTTGTGCTCGAGGCTCGCCCAGAAGTCCATCGCGACCGTGCGGATCTGGAGTTCGACATACACGGACTCGACCCTGTCCGACATGAACACGGGAATCTCGACGATGACGTGGACGCTGCGATACCCGTTCGGTTTGGGCTCGGCGATGTAGTCCTCGATCTCGACAACGGTGACGTCGCCCTGGCGCGTGATCATGTCCATGATGCGGTAGACGTCGGAGGTGAAGCTGCACGTGATGCGGATACCGGCGATGTCGCGGACATATTCGCGAACACCCTCGATCGTCTGCGGCGACCCCTTCCGGCGAGCCTTCGCAATGATCGACTCGGGCGACTTGAGACGCGACTTGACGTGCTCGATCGGGTTGTAGTCGCGGGCATAGGTGAACTCGTCGCGCAAGATGTTGATCTTGGTCATCATCTCGTCGATGCCGAACTTGTAGACCATCAGAAATCGAGTGAGGTCGCTCTTCAGATCCCGAAGCGGGACCGGCAGCGATGAGGAGATGTCCTCGGGTTCGTCAGGTAGGGGTACACCCTGTTCAGGGTCGTCCACCGTCGTTGTCACTCGGTTCCTCCTCGATGTGTTCCACCACCGAGTCTGCCAGCTTCTCTCGAGGAGGCTCGTTCCTCGCACTCAGGATCTGCCGCAAAGTGCGCGGATGCACACCTGCTTCGCGACGTGCCTTTTTTCTGGTGATCAGCACTCCTACCAGCGCGATAACCCAGATCGGGTACTGCGCGAGCCAGGCAACCCGGAACGAGTCGAAGCCGTAACCGCCGAAACTGTCGAGTAGGACACCCATCGTCTGGACGACCAGCAACGTCGCAAGGAAGCCACCGATGTTGACGATGCCTTGAGCGGTGCCGAGCGCGGTGGTCGGGTTGAAGGTGCGCGCGTAATCGAAGCCGACCATCGACCCCGGGCCTCCGACGGAGATCACGATGATGAGCAGGACCAGCAGCCAGATCGGTGCGGGACCGGGCAAGGAGAGCACTACCGTCCAGGCGGTCGCGCACGCCACGATGATCGACAGCACGAGCCAGGATCGGTGGTTCGGGTAGCGCCCGGTGAGGACACCGAGAATCGGGCCGGCAGCGATCGCGGTGGCCACCGACACCGTGAGCATCGAACCGGCAGCCGCAGGCGAGAGCCCCTGCGCGGATTCGAGGTACGGCACACCCCACATCAACGCGAATGTGGTCACCGAGAACTGGGTGCCCATGTGTGTGAAGAACCCGAGCCGCGTCCCCGGCCGGCGCCATACGACACCGATCTGGCCGAGCACGTTGCGCAACCCCGCGGGCGGGACCTCCATCCGTTCCCCGGACGGAGTGTCCCGGATGATCCCGACCGCCAGGACACATGCAAGGATTCCCAATGCCGCGGCACTGGCGTACGCAGCTGTCCAGCCCTGGCCGGACAGGATGAGCACGAACGGCACGGCCGACAGCACCTGCCCGAGCTGGCCGAGGATGCCTGTCAACTGCGACACCACCGGAACCCTGCGCGGAGCGAACCACACCGGGACGAGCCGCAGCACCGAGACGAACGTCAGTGCGTCGCCCACTCCGACGAACACACGACCCGCGTACGCGATCGGCAGCGAGTCGGTGGTCGCGAGCACGAGTTGGGCCACCGCCATGATGACGGCACCCAGTGCGATCATCTTGCGTGAGCCGAACCGGTCGAGCAGGACCCCGGCCGGAATCTGCATGCCCGCGTACACGATGAGCTGCAGCACCACGAACCCGGACAACACGGACGGGGCGATGTCGAAACGCTCGGTCGCGGCCAGGCCCGAAACGCCGAAGGTCGTGCGATGAAGGACGGCGACCAGGTAGGCGAAGACACCGACACCCCAGACCAGCCATGACCTCATGAGATACACACGATACGCCGGATTTCGTTAGATCAGGTAACTACTCGCGACCGAGCGACACCCAGGTCGGATCCGAGGCCCGCTCACCGACCACCTCACCTGCAAGGGCGTCGAGACGCGCAACCTGCTCGTCCGACAACGTCACGTCGACAGCGCCCGCGTTCTCGGTGACACGCGCAGCGAACCGGGTACCGGGGATCGACACCGACGGCAGACCGAACGCGCGAGCCTTCGCATCGAGCCACGCCAGAGCAACCTGCGCGACTGTCGCGTCGGCCTCATCGGCGACCGCGCGCACCCTCGCACGCACCTCCAGGTTCGCGGGAAGCGCGTCTGCGCCGAAACGCGGGAACCGGTGACGCAGGTCGCCGTCGCCCATCCGCCCCGGATCGAACGCATCGGTCAACAAACCTCGGCTGACCGGCGAGAACGGAACGAAGCCGATCCCGAGCTCGGCAGCAGTCGGCACCACGTTGCGTTCCACATCGCGCGAGATGATGCTCCACTCCGACTGGATCGCGGCGATCGGATGCACGGCGTGCGCGCGGCGCAGCTCGTCGCCGGTTGCTTCCGACAGACCGAGGTGGCGCACCTTCCCGGCCTTCACGAGCTCGGCCATCGCGCCGACGGTCTCCTCGATCGGAACCTCGGGGTCGACGCGGTGCAGGTAGTACAGATCCACCACGTCCACACCGAGCCGCTGCAGAGACTCGTCGATGGCCTCGTGCACGTAGTCGGGGCGCCCGTTGATCGCCCGGTTGCCATTCCCGAGGCCTCCGACGAGACCGAACTTCGTGGCGAGTTGCACCTCGTCGCGCCGCTCACCGAGGAGCTTCCCGACAACCTGCTCACTCGTGCCGCTGCCGTAGATGTTCGCTGTGTCGATGAACGTGACACCGATGTCGACCGCGTGGTGCAGCGTCGCGAGGGCCTCGTCGAGATCGACCGCGCCGTAGACCGGGGCGACGGACATGGCGCCGTAGCCCTGAGCGCTGACGGTCAATCCGGGTGCAAGCTCCACGGTGGGGACGGGCATCGAGCACTCTCCTCGAGTAGGCGAACACGGAACACGACGATCCTTTCGCACAATGCCCCGTCGCGCAGGTTCGAGAATCACAGTGATCGAAACTGCGCCGCGCCTACGCTGGGTTCATGGCGATCGACTGGATTGAACTTCAACACACCGCCCGACGCGAATTCGACACCCGTCTCGCACACATCACCGACTGGTCCGCCCCCACTCCCGACACCGAATGGAACGTCGCCGACCTCGTACGACACGTGGTCGACGAACAGCGGTGGGTCGCGCCCATTCTGGGAGGACTCGCCCTCGCAGACGCGGAAGCGACACTCGAACCGATCCGCGACGACCTCGCCACCGAGTGGCACCGGTACGCGGAAGACGCCACCGCAGCGTGGGCCGCCACCCCGCTCGACGCGCCGGTACACCTGTCGTACGGCACCGTGCCGTGCCTCGACTACCTCAAGCAACAAGTCGCAGACATCACCGTGCACACCTGGGATCTGGCACACGCCGTCGGTGGCGGCGACCGTCTCCATCCCGGACTGGTAGAGGCTGTGTGGACCGACTTGCAACCTCAGCGCGAGATGCTCGCATCGAGCGGATTGTTCGCGCCTCCCGTACCGATAGCCGACGACGCTCCCGTGCAGGACCGGTTGATCGCACTCACCGGTCGCGATCCCCGACAGCCGTGACCCCCCGAAAGCAAGGAACTCAATGACCGACAGCCCCACCTCGAGCACACCCGACATCGACATCAAGCCCCGCAGCCGCGACGTCACCGACGGCATGGAGAAGACCGCCTCGCGCGGGATGCTGCGCGCCGTTGGGATGGGCGACGACGACTGGGCCAAGCCCCAGATCGGTGTGGCGTCGTCGTGGAACGAGATCACTCCCTGCAACCTGTCGCTGGACCGCCTTGCGCAGTCAGTGAAGGACGGAGTGCACGCGGGCGGCGGATATCCGCTCGAGTTCGGCACCATCTCCGTCTCCGACGGCATCTCGATGGGTCACGAGGGCATGCATTTCTCGCTCGTCTCCCGCGAGGTGATCGCAGACAGTGTGGAGACGGTCATGCAGGCAGAGCGTCTCGACGGATCGGTGCTGCTCGCCGGGTGCGACAAGTCGCTGCCCGGGATGCTGATGGCCGCCGCACGCCTCGACCTCGCGTCGGTGTTCCTGTACGCGGGTTCGATCCTCCCTGGCGTCGCGAAGCTGTCCGACGGCACCGAACGCGACGTGACGATCATCGACGCGTTCGAAGCCGTCGGTGCGTGCGCGCGCGGATTGATGTCCGAAGAGGATCTCGGCGCGATCGAACGGGCGATCTGCCCCGGTGAGGGCGCGTGCGGCGGCATGTACACGGCGAACACCATGGCCAGCGCTGCGGAAGCACTCGGTATGTCGCTCCCGGGCAGCGCGTCGCCCCCGGCCACCGATCGCCGTCGCGACGGGTTCGCACGCCGCAGCGGGCAGGCCGTCGTCGAGATGCTGCGGCGCGGCATCACCGCATCCGACATCCTCACCAAGGAGGCCTTCGAGAACGCGATCGCGGTGGTGATGGCGTTCGGTGGATCCACCAACGCGGTGTTGCATCTGCTCGCGATCGCCCACGAGGCCGACGTCGACCTGACGCTCGACGACTTCGTGCGGGTCGGCGCCCGCGTCCCGCATCTCGCCGACGTCAAACCGTTCGGGCGACACGTGATGAAGGACGTCGACCACATCGGCGGCGTTCCGGTGATCATGAAAGCTCTGCTCGACGCCGGTCTGGTGCACGGCGATTGCCTCACCGTCACCGGCGCGACGGTCGCGGAGAACCTCGCCGGGATCGCCCCGCCCGACCCCGACGGGAAGGTGCTGCGCGCGCTGAACGATCCGATCCATCCCACCGGCGGCATCACAATCCTGCGGGGCTCCCTTGCACCGGGCGGTGCGGTGGTGAAATCAGCGGGCTTCGACGAGTCCGTCTTCGAGGGCACCGCGCGGGTCTTCGAACGCGAGCGTGCGGCGATGGATGCGCTCGAGGACGGCACCATCACCGCGGGCGATGTGGTCGTCATCCGGTACGAAGGTCCGAAGGGTGGTCCGGGGATGCGTGAGATGCTCGCGATCACCGGCGCCATCAAGGGCGCGGGCCTCGGCAAGGACGTCCTGTTGCTGACCGACGGACGGTTCTCCGGCGGCACCACCGGTCTGTGTGTCGGGCATGTCGCGCCCGAGGCCGTCGACGGTGGCCCCATCGCGTTCATCCGCGACGGCGACCAGATCAAACTCGATGTCGCGAACGGTCTGCTCGTGGTGCTCGTCGACGACGCTGAAATAGCGACGCGGGGGCTGGGCTGGAAGCCACTGCCGCCGCGCTACACCAAGGGTGTTCTGGCGAAGTACACGAAACTCGTCGGGTCCGCATCACAAGGCGCTGTGTGCGGATGAATCCGATCAGATCGGCCGGAAACCTGCTCCGGCGCCGCCGCGCGCATTGATGTCGGCCATGATCACGTCGATGTTGGTGCCGACCTCGGGACCGACGCACGGTGCCAGCAGGTAGGCGTTGACCATCGCGACGAGAGTGGTGCCGACGACGAGCGGTGCACCCGAATCGCCTTCGATGACGCAGACCTGCGTCCACGTCTCCTGCACGCCGAAGACGTCGCCCCACACGATGCCGCAGGTGTTGCCGGTGGTGCGGCCTTCCTTGCATGCGATGTCGGGGAAGCCCGCGGGTGAACCGAGCCCGGTGATGGTGACGTTACCGATGCGGTTGACCGGGGTGACCCTGTCGCCGTAGAACTCGATGACCGCGTAGTCGAGCGTCTCGTTGGTCGACACGATGCGGCCCACCGTCCCGGCAGCGATGTCGTATTCGGACTTGACCGTCATCCCCGGGTCGCCGCAGTGCGCGGCAGTGAGTCCGACGAGCCGGCCGGCCGCATCGTGTCCGATAGTGGTGAGCGTGCAGTCGTACATGTTCTCGTCGCCGTTGCCGAGCGTGATGCCCGATCCGCCGCCGAGCACAACGGGAGGGGCTGCCGTGGCCACCGCCGCACCGCTGCCGACCAAGGCAATCGCGGTTGCGAATACCACAGCAAGTCTTCTGAACATCATGCCCCTCCAACGCGATCTGGCCCGACCGTCTCCGCGGTCAGAGTACTAGAGCGCCGTCACAGTACTAGAGGTTTACGCACTATGCGGGGTTGGCGCCGAGGCTTTCGAGCGCCTTACGGGCTTCGTCGAGTTCGCGGCTCAACTGTGCGACGCGTTCCTCCACGGTTCGGCGCGCCTCGTCGATCACCGAGTGCACCGCTTCGATCGCCGTCTCGTCGCCGAGTTCCTTGACTGCGCGTTCGACGGCATCGGGGGCGACCGCCGCGGGCTTACCGATCTTCCTCGTGCCCTGCGCGACACTGACCGTCCATTCGCTCTCGGCGTCGATCGTGACGGTGATGCTGATGGAGGCCGGCTTCTTGGCGCCACGCTTGGCGGGTGTCTTGGGTTTGGCGGGCTCGGCGGCAGCCGGCGGGTTTGCGGGGGTGGAGGTCACTGTGGTCTTCTCCTTGGCTGCCTGCCGGGGGGCGGGCTGTGCGGATTCGGTTTTCGCGACGGGAGCTGCGGGGGCTTTCGGGGCGGGTGCTCTGCTCGCGACGGGTGCCTTCGCGGGAGCAGGCTTCGGCGACGACTTCGTCGCTACTTCCCGGGTGAAACGCAATTCGTCGGTTTCGAAGGGAAGCTCGTCGTTGACACCCTTCGGTCGGACGGTGACCGTGGTTCCCGCGATCGAGATGACCCGCGCCGACGTACCCGGCTCGAGTCCCAGGCTGGAAATCCCCTCGACGAGATACACCGTGGCGCGGCGACCCTCCGCGAGAGCGGAGTTCAATTCCTCGAGTTGTTCGTCGGTCAGATGGTCCGCACGTCTACGGGGCGGCATGCCACGTCCTTTCTCGGCTCTACTGTGCGATCGACGGCGCCCACTCTCGCACACCTGTACGACACACCGTCCGCGCGGACGGACCGTGGTCGTCTCGTCACAGGGGAACCCGGCGTGTGCTCCTGACCACGACAAGGAAAGATGGCGGATGTGAACTCGCCGGAACAACCATCGCGTCCCGGCTCCGACATGCTCTCTGTCATCCAGCGGGAGCTCGAACGCAGCCTGCTCGGGGGCGAACGCCGTTACACCGTGGACGAGGTCGCCGCGATGGCAGGCATGGCCCCCGCACGAGTGCGGCGACTGTGGCAGGCGTTGGGATTCACCGTCGATCCCGAGCCCGACGCGGAAATGTTCACCGACGGAGACGTCGGTGCACTTCGCGATATCGCGGCGATCGTCGGCAGCGGCGTGATCGACGAGAACCTCGAGCTCTCGGCAGCCCGGTCGCTCGGCCAGTCCATCTCGCGACTCGCCGAGTGGGAACTGACCCTGTTCAACACCCATCTCTTCGACAACCTGGTCGAGGAGCATTCCGATGTGTCGCCCGAGGAGATGCCCGACCTCATCGACGCTCTGGTGCAGCAATTGTCGATGCGAGCCGAGACCCTGCAGAGCCACATCTGGCGGCGCCATATCGTCAGCACCACGGAACGTTCCGTCTGGCGGCCGGAGGGCGACGCCCCCCTTCGCGAGGTCGTGGTCGGATTCGCCGACATGGTCGGTTACACGCAGCTCACCCGCCGTATCGACGCGGGCGAGCTGAACGAACTGCTCGAGTACTTCGAATCCGAGGTCACTGCGGCGATCGTCGGGAACCACGGGTGGGTCATCAAGACCGTGGGCGACGAAGTGATGTTCGCGGCCGAGGATCCGGCCGACGGCGCGCGGATGGCACTCGAACTGCAGGCGACGTTCGGCGCGAGCAAGGACACCCCGGAACTCCGGGTGGGGTTGGCGTGGGGACCGGTGCTGGCACGGTTCGGCGACCTGTTCGGCTCCGTCGTCAACAACGCCGCTCGTCTCACGGGCGCAGCCCGGCCCGGCACGATCCTGGTGGACGAGATGCTCGCCACCGAGCTGGATCCGGACGAGTTCCGAATCCAGCCACTGCGCAGGCTCAGGGTCAAGGACTTCCGCCGGTCCCGTCCGTTCGTTCTGCGGGCACCGGATCAGCGACGCTGGGCCCTCTGACTCTGCGACCCGGTTACCGAATATCCCGCCGCACTACCCGCGTGCGCTGCGACGGGCGGCGAGGAAATCGTCGACGATCTGCTCGCATGCCCGCCTGCCGATGGGTGGCAGGGTGACGAGCCGATTGAACACGATCGGGCCGACCAGCTGGATGAGAGCGAGATCGTAGTCGAACTCGCCGAGATCCTCCCGCGCGGATTCCGTACCGAGTACACGGTCGAACGACGAGCGGTAGCGCTCGACGAGTTGCTCGCGCAGCGACTGCAGCTCGGGCCGTTCCTGGGCTTCCGGGTCGGCAGGGCGGCTCGCGTGGATGAGTTCCGGCCCCATGCCCAGCCAACACATCGCGGCGAGGGGAATGGGAACTTCTTCGACGATCCGTGCCTGGCCGATGAGCAGTTCGACGAGTTGTTCGCGCAGGTCGGCATTCTCCGGCACGGGTGGCGCCGGCGGGATCAGCCGCGCGAATGCGGCCGCGACGAGTTCGGTTCCGTTCGCGAAGTGCCGGTACAGCGTGGCACGACCCACTCCTGCACGGGTGGTCACGGCGTCGATCGTGACGGCGTCGGCGCCCCCCGTTGCGAGCAGCTCAGTGGCAGCGTCGAGCAGCCGTGCTCGCGACCGCGCCTTCCGGGGGTCGGGTTCTCGGGATGTCTGGATACCTTCGTGCGCGCTCACACCCACAGTTTCTCTCGTCTCCGCCGGGACCTGGTTGTGGAACCATCGGTTCCGTTACGATACCGGCAGTCTCGTTTGCAAGGCGACAAATCCACCTTCACGTTCGGAAGGCAACCGTGCCCGAAGCATCAGCACCTCCGAAGTCCGACATTCCCGCCGCTCGCATGAACTGGTCGCAGCTGTGGCTCCTCGCGGTGGCATGTGCTTCGGTGTCCGCGGTGATCGCGGCGATGGCGGCACTCAACACCGCGTTGCCCGACATCGCCGTCGACACCGGAGCGACACAGAGCCAGCTGACCTGGATCGTCGACGGTTACACGCTCGCCCTCGCCGCCCTTCTGCTCCCTGCCGGCGCGCTCGGCGACCGGTTCGGCAGGCGCGGCATTCTCATCGTCGGCCTGGTGGTGTTCGGGCTGGGGTCGGCGCTACCGCTGATCACCGACGGGCCGACGTGGGTGATCGCATCCCGCGGGGTCGCCGGAATCGGCGCGGCACTGGTCATGCCGGCCACGTTGTCACTGATCACGACGGGATTCTCGCCGGAGCACCGTGCACGCGCGATCGGCATCTGGGCGGGGGTGGCCGCCTCCGGCGCAGTCGTCGGCATGATCGTGTCCGGGGTCATCCTCGAATACACCTCGTGGAAGTTGATCTTCGGTGGTTTCGCGGTCGCGTCCGTTGCACTCGTCGCGATGGCGCTGACCATCCCGTCGTCGCGGGCGGAGAATCCCGGACGCTTCGACTTCGGCGGGAGCATTCTTGCTATCGCGGCCGTCGGATTGTTCGTCCTCGGCGTGATGGAGGGACCTCACCGCGGCTGGCTCGACCCGGTGACCATCGGTGCCCTCGTGGTGGGCCTCGCAGCCGCCGTGGGGTTCGTGTTCGCGGAACTGCGCGCGCACGAACCACTGCTCGACATGCGCCTGTTCACGAACCGCGCATTCAGCGTGGGTGCCGCCTGCCTGAATCTGCAGTTCCTCGCCGGATTCGGGATGTTCTTCCTGATCGTGCAGTACTTCCAACTCATTCTCGGCTACTCACCTCTGATGGCATCCGTCGCGCTGACACCCATTTTCTTCGTCGTGATGGCCCTGTCCTTCGCGGTCCCTGCCCTGCTCCGCTGGATCAGTCTGCGCATACTCATCAGTCTCGGACTGTGCCTGATCGGGGTGTCGATGATCTTCATCGGCATTCTCGACGCAGAGTCGTCGTACCTCGATGCCGCATTGACGATGCTGGTGACCGGCGTCGGGTTCGGACTCTGCACCGCGCCCGCGACGCACGCGATCGTCACGAACACACCTGATGACCAGCAGGGTGTCGCGTCGGCCGTCAACGACGCCACGCGCGAGATCGGAGCCGCGATCGGTGTCGCCGCGGCAGGCAGCGTTCTCGCGGCGGCCTACGGTAACCAGATCGCACCGACTGCCCAGATGCTCCCGGAACCGGCGCGAGGGGCTGTGGAGGATTCGCTCGCCGCCGCTCTGCAGGTCGCGGAACAGGCCGGTTCGCAAGGCGACGCCCTCATCGCACCCGCACGCGACGCATTCCTCGTCGGCATGCAGCAAGCATCGTGGGCACTCGCGGCGATTCTGCTGGTCGGTGCGGTCGCCGCGGCATTCTGGGCCCCCTCTCGCACCTGACCCCGCCGGTTCGTCGGTTCACAACGCCCATCGCCACTTCGGCGGTGGGCGTTGTGTCGTGGGCGCCGTCACTGTAGTCTCGGGTTAACAGTTACTTACCGTCACACTTAAAGGTGGAGGCATGACCGCATCGCTCACCCGCGAGAACAGCAAGGGTTTCGTTCCCGGACTCCCGATCTCCGACCGCGAGGACACCGCGCGACGCCTACTCGCATCGTCCGCCCGCAAGTCGTACGACCCGGTCATCGAGGTCGACTGGGACGCACCGATCCCCGACGACAAATTCGGCATGACGCCGGAGTGGAGCACGCTCTACGGCACCGCCCTGTGGGACGAGCTCACCGATGAGCAGCGCATCGCCCTGACCAAGCACGAGGCCGCGAGCGTCTCGGGCGTCGGACTGTGGTTCGAGGTCCTGCTCATGCAGATGCTGCTGCGCGACGTATACGACCGCGACAAGCACTCGAGCCACGTGCAGTTCGCGCTCACCGAGGTCGCCGACGAGTGCCGCCACTCCGTGATGTTCGCGCGCGCCGGCGAACGTCTCGGCACGCCCGGCTACGGCCCCCCGAGGTACATCCACCAGCTGGGACGACTGTGGGGGCACTACTTCCGCGGCGCCAACGCCTATGCGTCGGTCATGGCCGCCGAGGAGATCCTCGACATGATGCAGCGCGACTTCATGCGCGACGAGCGCGTGCAACCGGTCACCCGCGCAGTGAGCAGGATCCACGTCCTCGAAGAGGCCCGGCACATCCGATTCGCTCGCGAGGAGGTCACTCGGCGACTCACCGGCGCGAGCCGTGCGCGTCTCGCATTCGAGCGCATCCAGACCGCAGTGGTCGTGTACTTCGTCGTCAAGAGCATGATTCACCCCGCGGTGTACTCCAAGGCCGGCCTCGACCGCGACCGCGCCCTCGCGGAAGCCAAGGGCAACAAGCACCATCACGACAAGGTGCGCAAGTCCGGCGCGAAGCTCATGACCTTCCTCGACAGCGTCGGCCTCGTCGGCGGCCCGTCGAAGATCCTCTACAAGAAGGTTCATCTGCTCTGACCGCAGAAACCGACCCACTGAGCGGAACGCGACACCACCCACTGAGCGGAACGGCGCGACCGGGCGATCGGCCGCGCCGTTACCCTCCGCTTCCATGAGCATCTCGAACCCGGCCGACTTCACCGGACACGCAGTCGTCGTCACCGGCGGCACGAAGGGCATCGGCTTCGTCATCGCCGAGACGTTCCTCGCTGCGGGCGCCGACGTTCTCGTGTGCGGGCGGTCCGAGCCCGAGACCCTCCCGGCAGCGGGCGGTCGTACGGCTTCGTTCGTCTCCGCCGACATCCGCGACGCGGACCAGGCTGCGGCCGTCGTCGATGCCGCGGCCGCCGAATTCGGTCGCCTCGATGTTCTCGTGAACAATGCGGGGGGCTCCCCCGACGCGGACGCCGCGACGGTCTCGACACGATTCTTCGATCGGATCATCTCGCTCAATCTTTCTGCGCCCTTCTATGCGGCGCAGGCCGCGAACAGGGTGATGAGCACACAGCCCACCGGCGGCTCGATCATCAACATCGGCAGCGTCTCCGCGCACGATCCTCAACCCGGTACCGCCGCATACACCGCAGCCAAGGCCGGTCTGCTGGCGCTCACTAAGGCCCTTGCGCTCGAATGGGCTCCGAAAGTGCGGGTCAATCACATCACCACCGGGCTGATCCGTACCGAGGCGGCGGCCCACGTCTACGGTGACGACGGTGGTGCGGCGGTGACGAAAACCCTGCCCATGCAGCGGATGGCCGTTCCCTCCGATATCGCGGGCGCGTGCCTGTACCTGGCCGGGCCGCTTGCGTCCTACGTCAACGGTGCCGATCTCGCCGTCCACGGCGGCGGTGAGGTGCCCGCGCGCTTCATGGCGCTCAATTCGCGGTAACAACTCCGCGGGCGGACACTTCCGCCTCGATACTCCCCGCCCCGGGCGCTCCTGCAGCCCGGGGCGTTTTCGGCTGCACACACTACGCCCGCCGCAGCTGTGACCCTTGACACTCCGCGTGGGTGAATGTAGCTTCATAGTCAGTGAATGAGCATTCATTCTCTCACCTCGACCAGGGAGTCACGATGACCGACTTCGACGACATCACCTACGAAATCGACGGCCCCGCCGCGATCATCACCATCAATCGCCCCGAGCGCTACAACGCCTTTCGCGGCAAGACCGTCGAAGAACTGATCAAGGCGTTCCGCTCCGCCTGGGCCGACACCCGCGTCTCGGCGATCATCCTCACCGGCGCCGGAGAGAAGGCGTTCTGCACCGGCGGCGACGTCAAGCAGCGTGCAGAGACCGGCGACTACGGCCCCACCGAGAGCGGCATGTTCGAGATCGGCAACCTCCACAAGCTGATCCGCGACGTTCCCAAGCCGGTCATCGCTGCCGTGAACGGAATCGCCGTGGGCGGCGGGCATGTCCTGCACGTTCTGTGCGATCTCACCATCGCCTCCGAGAACGCGAAGTTCGGCCAGGCCGGGCCCCGTGTCGGATCGTTCGACGCTGGTTTCGGTTCCGCCTTCCTCGCCCGCATCGTCGGCGAGAAGCGCGCCCGCGAGATCTGGTACCTGTGCCGCCAGTACGACGCCCCCACGGCCGAGCGTTGGGGACTCGTGAACTGGGTTGTCCCCCAGGATAAGCTGCTCGACGAGGCCAAGGCCGTCGTCGCCGAGATCGCCGAGAAGAGCCCCACTGCGATCCGCTTCCTCAAGCAGTCGTTCAACGCCGACACCGACCACCAGGCCGGCCTGAGCAACCTCGCGATGTCCGCACTCGACCTGTTCGGCAAGTCCGACGAAGGCCTCGAAGGGGCGAAGGCGTTCGCCGAGAAGCGCCCCGCCGATTTCGCGAAGTACGTCAAGGCCTGACCGCATCTTCCACGCCAAGAGGACAATCCACATGAGCAACATCGCACTCGTCACGGGAGCCGGTTCCGGCATCGGCAAATCCATCGCGCTGGCCTTCGCGGCGCAAGGCGACAAGGTGATCGCCGCCGATCTCGACCTCGCGGCCGCCGAGGCCACCGCGAAGGAGAATCCGGAGCTGATCACCGCGCTGCCCGTCGACATCTCCGACCGCGCCCAGGTCGACGCGCTCCGCGAGTACACCCACGCGCAGGTCGGCGTCCCCGACATCCTCGTCAACGCTGCGGGATGGGACCGAACAGACCAGTTCCTCAATGCGACTCCGGAATTCGCACAGAAAGTAGTCGCGATCAACTACCTCGGTCCGGTGAACATCTGCAGCGCATTCCTGCCCGGGATCATCGAGGCGGGCAACGGCGGGCGGGTCATCAACCTCGCCAGCGACGCAGGCCGCGTCGGCAGCTCGGGTGAATCCATCTACGCCGGGGCCAAGGGCGGCGTCATCGCGCTCACCAAATCGCTTGCGCGAGAAATGGCCCGGCACAGCATCAACGTCAACTGTGTGTGCCCCGGCCCCACCGACACACCGCTGTTCCAGTCACAGGACGAGAAGCTCAAGGCGGCACTGATCAAGGCCATCCCGTTCCGGCGGCTCGCCCGCCCCGACGAGGTTGCCGCTCCGGTGCTGTTCTTCGCTTCCGATTCCGCATCGTTCATCACCGGACAGGTGATCAGCGTCAGCGGCGGCCTCACCATGGCCGGCTGAGTGGCCCTCACCAGGACAGGACGGACGAACACCATGACCGCGTCGTACAACGCCCGGGCCTACCGGGAGTACTTCGAGAACGACTTCACGTATCTCAACGGATTCCGGCGCAACACCGGGCGTTACGCGCACCGGGTCGCCATCACCGACCCCGACACCGGGCAGCAGTTGACGTACAAGCAGCTCGGCGAACGAGTCGATCGGATCGCGACCGGCCTCGCCGACGCAGGCGTCCGGAGCGGAGACGTCGTCGCCTATCAGCTGTTCAACGGAATCGCGTTCGCCGAGCTGTACCTCGCGACACAGGCCATAGGCGCCGTCGGCTCACCGGTCAACTTTCGATTGGCCGGGGGTGAGACCGCGTTCGTGCTCGACACGAGCACGCCCAAGGTCTTCGTCTACGACACCGAACTCACGTCGAATGTTCGAGAAGCATTGGAACACTCGTCGCACACACCCGAGGTGGTGATCACAGTCGGCGACGGGGAGCCCCTCGGCGTCCCGGGAGCCACCGTGATCCGCTATCGCGATCTTCCGGCCGACCGGGTGGCATTGCCGCCGCTCCACCGGACCGTCTGGGACGAAACCACCCGCCTGTACACGTCCGGCACCACCGGTATGCCCAAGGGTGTGCCGCTCAACAGCATGATCGAGATCCTCAGCGCACACGACGTGATCATGCACTTCCCGCTCGGTCCCGAAGACAAGACGCTCAACATGACCCCGTGGTTCCACCGCGGAGGGCTGTACTCCGGCGGACCGAACCCGACGTTCTACATCGGCGGGCAGGTGGTGCCACTGCGCACCTTCGATCCCGATCGCGTCCTCGACCTCGTCGAGGAACTCGGCCTGACCTTCCTGATCGGCGCACCCACCAACCTCGCGATGCTCGCCACCGCGCAGGAACAGCGTCCCCGTGACTTATCGACGCTCCGGGGCATCGTCACGATGGGTGCACCTCTCGAGCGCGAAGCCGCGCTCCGCTACCAGGACGTGCTCAACCCGCGGATCTTCAACGGCTACGGGAGCACCGAGGGATTCTGGAACACTTTCCTGCGTCCGGCCGACCTGCCCGATCACGCCGGAACCGCAGGACGCGCCTGCACCGACGACGATGTTCGAGTCGTGCACCTGTATCCGGACCGCCTCGCCGATCCCGACGACGTGGTCGCACGCGACGGAGAGGACGTCGGCGAGGTCATCGTCCGGTCGCCGAAGTGCTCCAACGCCTACTTCGACTCACCCGATCAGGAGAAGGCCAAGTTCCGGAACGGCTGGCTGCACATCGGAGACCTCGCGACGTGGGATGCCGGTGAGTTCGTCACCATCGTCGGCCGCAAGGACGACATGCTCGTCTCCGGCGGCGAGAACGTGCACCCCGTTCAGGTCGAGGAAGCGCTCAACCAGCATCCCGGAGTGCAGGATTCCCTGGTGGTCGGTGTGCCGGACGACCGGTGGGGACGCATCGTCGTCGCTTACATCGTCGTGTCCGACCCCGGCCTGTCCGTCGACGCTCTCGACGAGCACTGCCGAGCACACCACCTGCTGTCCTCGTTCAAACGACCGCGAGCATATCGGTTCGTCGAATCACTGCCCGTCTCCGCAACGGGAAAGAAGCTGCACTACAAGGCGACCGCCGCAGCAGCGGCCGAATTCACCGACGGCCGGTTCACTACCCCTACCGCTTCCGGGGTGACCCGATGAACGCAGCGCTGATCCACGAATCCGAACATCTCCAGTTCCGCGACGTCGCGCGAGGTTTTGTCCGCGAGAAGATCACACCTGTCCACGAAGACTGGGAGCGTGCGAGCTGCCTCGATCGCTCTCTGTTCACCGAAGCAGGAAAACTCGGGCTGCTCGGCTTCTCGGTCGCCGACGAGTACGGCGGGCCCGGCGTCGACGACTTCCGCTACAACGCCATCCTGATCGACGAGGTCAACCGAGCCGGGCATGCCGCCGCCGGTATTGCGTTCTCGCTGCAGAACGACGTGGTGCTGCCCTATCTCACCGACATGACCACCGACGAGCAGAAAGCGCGTTGGCTACCCGGCGTCGTCAGTGGTGAGACAGTCCTCGGCATTGCGATGACCGAACCGGGGACCGGGAGCGACCTGACGGGCATCCGCACGTCGGCGGTGCGCGACGGTGATCATTACGTCGTCGACGGATCGAAGACGTTCATCTCCAATGGACAGAACGGCGACCTGTTCGTCGTCGCGACCCGCACCTCCGACGACCCGCACAAGGGCCTGACGTTGCTGGTCGTCGAGGCCGACACTCCCGGCTTCTCCCGTGGCCGGAACCTGGAGAAGATCGGTCTGCATGCGCAGGACACCAGCGAGCTGACGTTCACCGATATGCGCGTGCCCGTCGCGAATCGTCTGGGTGAGGAGGGGCAGGGTTTCTACCAGCTCGTGCACAACCTTC
Organism: Rhodococcus sp. NPDC060090; assembly: GCF_042729855.1. NCBI lineage: Bacteria > Bacillati > Actinomycetota > Actinomycetes > Mycobacteriales > Nocardiaceae > Rhodococcus > Rhodococcus sp. NPDC060090. Next base: position 23,316 of record NZ_JBHWXB010000024.1, read on the forward strand.
CCCAGGAACGGTTGTCGCTGGCGGTGGGAGCGGTGGCTGCGGCCGAAGGCGTCTTCGAGACGACGCTCGCCTACGTCCGGGAACGCAAGGCCTTCGGTAAACCGGTGTCCGGCTTCCAGAACACCCAGTTCGTCCTCGCCGAACTGTCCACCGAACTCGACCTCGCTCGCACGTTCCTCGACGACTGCATCGCCGAGCATGTCGACGGCAAGCTCACCGCCGCCCGCGCCGCACGGTTGAAGTGGTGGACCACCGAACTGCAGGTGCGCGTCGCCGACCGATGCCTGCAGTTGCACGGCGGCTACGGTTACATGCGTGAATACGCCGTGTCGCGGGCATTCGTCGATGCCCGCATCCAGACGATCTACGGCGGTACCACCGAGATCATGAAGACGATCATCGCCAAGGATCTCGGGATCTGACGAGAACGGCAGCGCGATAGGAGCAGGACATGACCAACGACCAGGACGAACTGTCCGTCCACGACGCGGTGCGGGCAGTACGGACGGATTCGCGGCGGCGTCAGGTCCTTCGCGCCGCCGCGACGGTCATGCAGCGGACCGGGTTCCATCAGATGTCCATGCAGGCACTCGCCGACGAGGCGGGTGTCAGCGTGGGCCTGATCTACAAGTACTTCGGCGGCAAGGAGGACGTCCTCCTCGCGACGATCGTCAGCATCCTGGAATCGTTCCGCGACCAGCTGGCACCCGCGATGGACACCGCGGGTGACGATCCCGTCGATCGCCTCGTTGCCGGCATGCGGCGGTACATCGAGATCGTCGACGAGAACATCGATGCCGTGACGTTGACCTATCGGGAGAGCCGCACACTCGATCGCGCCGGCCGCGACCGCATCAAGGAACTCGAGGTGTCGACGTCGGCACCACTGCGGGAAGTCCTCGAAGACGGCATCGCCACGGGCATCATGAACGACGTCGACGTCGATCTCATGGTGTTCGACCTACTGCTTCTCGCACACGGGTGGGCGCTCAAGCACTGGCACTTCGGTGCCCTCTACTCACTGGACGAGTACATCCGCCTGCAGATCCGTTTCGTGCTCAATACGATCCTGCCTGCCGAGCGTCGCGACGATTACGCCCACCTGGTCCGCTGATCCTCGTCTCCGCACGCGAGCGCGCTCGAGATCTTCCGGGCGAAGTCGGCCACCAGCGGTGCCATCCATTCGAGCTGGATCGCGCGCACGCCGCCGGCCAGCGACACACTCGCGACGATTCCGCCGGTGCCGCGCAGGGGCGCGCCGACGCTACCGATGCCGACGATCGATTCTTCGCGGTCGAATGCGATGCCGTGACGCTTCCGGACGCGGTTGAGTTCCTGATGGAGCATCACCCGGTCGGTGATCGTGTGATGTGTGCAGGGCGCCAGTCGAACGGGGTACAGGCTGTCGACCTGTTCGGGGTCGAGCGTCGCAAGCATGGCTTTGCCGCCCGCGGTGGCATACGCCGCGGTGCGTCCGCCCACCCTGGTCGGTAGCCCCGCTGCGCCTGCGCCACCGACCTTGTCGAGGCAGTATTCCTGCGTTCCGTCGAGAACGTCGAGGTGTACTACCCCGCCGGTCTGCATCGCCAGTTCGTGGAGGTGCGGTGCCGCGCATTCGCGGAGACGGTCGCGGTCGATGTCGCCGCCGAGGCCGAGTGCGCGAGATCCGAGTCCGTAGCCGAGCGCACCGTGTTCGAGCCAGTCGAGTCGGACCAGCTGGTCGAGGATGCGGTGCACGGTCGACCGGGGAAGACCCGAACGGAACGTCACCTCTTCGAGGGTGAGCCTGGCGATGCTTGCGTCGAAGGCCTCGAGGATGCGGGTCATCCGCTCGACCATCGAGGGCGGCGGCGGGCGCAGCATCGTTGTGTCGGCCTGCGCAAACTCCGAATCGATGACTGTCAACGTGCCCTCCATCGCTAGTGTCGGGGTGCAGAACTCGATCAGAACTGAAATTGATTACTGCACGGTAGCAGTATGCGCATCCCCCCGAGAAGTACAGCACACAGAGTGTATGTGCGCTACGGATGCAAAAACATCGGCGCGTCATGGAGGCATTTCCCCGTGCACTGGTAGAGATCATCGATTGCGACTATCGTCACGATCGTGAGCAGGACGTACGAACATTCGCCGGGACATCCGACGGCGCATTCTCGTGCCCGAAAACTGTGTATCTGCGGGTGCCAGGCCCGCTGACCGCCCGCACCCGTAGCCCCGGTCCCCCGACTCCGTCGGCGCAACGTTCGCTGCGCGGGTCACGGACCGCAAGGTCGGCACGCCCCTGAATCATCCGAGCAATCCGGAGTCCGAACCCATGAGTGACACCACGCCCGACGCCGTCGACCCGACCGCCGACTGGAACTTCGAGACGAAGCAGATCCACGTAGGCCAGCCTGCCGGAGGCGACACCAAAGCGCGGGCCCTCCCGATCTACCAGACCACCAGCTACACCTTCGACAACACCGACCACGCAGCCGCGCTGTTCGGACTCGCCGAAACCGGAAACATCTACACCCGCATCATGAATCCGACCCAGGATGCGGTCGAACAGCGCATCGCTGCCCTCGAAGGTGGCGTCGCGGCATTGCTGCTCTCCTCCGGTCAGGCCGCCGAGACCCTCGCGATCCTCAACGTCGCCCAGTCCGGCGATCACATCGTCGCGAGCCCCTACCTGTACGGCGGCACCTACAACTTGCTGCACTACACACTCACCAAGCTCGGCATCGAAACCACCTTCGTCGAGGATCCCGACGATCTCGAACAGTGGCGCGCGGCCGTCCGGCCCAATACTCGGGCGTTCTTCGCCGAGACCATCGCGAACCCGAAGAACCACATCCTCGACATCTCCGGAGTCTCCGGTGTCGCGCATGACAACGCGCTGCCGCTGATCGTCGACAACACGGTGGCCACCCCGTTCCTGGTCCGCCCGCTCGAGCACGGCGCCGACATCGTCGTGCACTCGGCCACCAAGTACCTCGGTGGTCACGGCACGGCCATCGCAGGCGTCATCGTCGACGGCGGCACCTTCGACTGGACGCAGGGACGCCATGCCGGGTTCACCACTCCCGACCCCAGCTACCACGGTGTCGTCTACGCCGACCTCGGCGCACCCGCGTTCGCGCTCAAGGCGCGTGTCCAGCTCCTGCGCGATCTCGGCTCCGCGGTGTCCCCGTTCAATGCGTTCCTCATCTCGCAGGGGCTCGAAACCCTGAGTCTGCGCATGGAACGTCACGTCGCCAACACCCAGAAGGTTGCGGAGTTCCTCGAACAGCGGGCCGAGATCACCTCCGTCGCCTACCCCGGGCTGAAGTCGTCGCCGTGGTTCGACCGCGCACAGGAGCTCACGCCCAAGGGTGCCGGTGCGATCGTGGTGTTCGAACTCGCAGGTGGCATCGATGCCGGTAAGAAGTTCGTCAACGCGCTGACCCTGCACAGCCACGTCGCCAACATCGGTGATGTGCGCTCCCTGGTCATCCACCCCGCGTCCACCACCCATTCCCAGCTCTCCGCCGAGGAGCAGCTCGCGGCCGGCGTCACTCCGGGACTCGTCCGCCTCGCCGTCGGTATCGAGCACATCGACGACATCCTCGCCGATATCACCACCGGCCTCGAGGCTGCCGGAAGCTGATCTCACAGGGGTCGACGCAGGCGGGGGAAGGGAACGCATCGCGGCCCTCCCCTGCCTTGCTCGTCACTCGGTCACGCGGCCACCGACCGTATGGACCACGACGACCTCCGGGTGCCACGGAACGAGATCGTCCACCGCCTTCTGGAGTTCGTCCACCGGCGGCAGCCCATCAGGTGTCAGGACGTGAATCGTCGCCGTATTCTGCTGCAGGGACACGTCGGTGACCTGGGAACTCGACTCGTCCCCGAGCCAGATCGCGGTGGCATCAGCGATCTGGCCTGCCCACAGCGACGACAACGAGTTCACCACCATCGGAATGGCCACGATGATCAGCGCGGTGGCGAGGACGGCGTACGCCCGACCGCGTCGTGCTTCACCGGCCCCGGCCTCACGCGCGTACCCCACGACGACGAGCACCACCGTCGCGGTCACGATCATCGCCACCATGTTGGACGCGAACAGCACGAATGCGCCGAGCGCGAGGCCGGGTGCTCCCGAGCCGAAGCACACACCGACCACCACCAGCGGCGGCACCAGTGAGATCGCAATGGCCACGCCGGGAAGTACATCTCCGACGTCGCGCCGGGTCATGGCGATGACCCCCACCAACCCGGTCGCCAACGCGGCAGTGAGATCCATCAGCTTCGGCGAAGTGCGCCCGACCACCTGTGAATTCGTGAGCACATTCGTCGGATTGGGGAGCAACTGCGAGACGACGAAGCCGATCGCCACCACCAGCACGATGCCCACGAGGACCAGGAGCAGGCTCCGGACGATCAGCTTTCCACGTCCGGTCGCAATCCCCAGTCCGACACCGAGAATGGGAACCGACAGCGGCGCGACGATCATGGCGCCGATCACCGTTGCAGTCGAATCACCCGCCACACCCGACGCGGCGATCACCGCGGACAACGTCAGCATGATCCAGAAGGCCGAGCGTTTCGATGCAGACTCCCCCGTACTGAGATCGAGACGGTCGACGAGTTCGTCGAGTGTTCGCCGCTGACTGTCCGGAACCAACACATCCACGGCCGCGCCCCAATCCGGTAGATGACGAATTCACCAGGTATTCAGTGCCTTACGACAGCTCGGCACCCCAACGGTAGTGAGGGCATTACCCTGTCAGCTCACCCCGCGAGGATGAAACGTCGCCGTTGTGACAACGCGCGCTCATGTCGTTCGTCCCCCGCGATGCGCTCGACTGCGATAAATTCAGCACCGGGGACAGAACCGAGGAGAACACATCTGACAGTTTCGTGAACGGAGCCGCGGTGCTGCTCATACCCAGTGACGACAGTTCTACGAGAACCACCGACCGAGGCATTCGATCGATTCCCCGGCTTGCAACCGAGCCGGTCCATCGGCACGGATTGTGTACTCGATTCGAGCGCGCCCGGAAGGTGGGTGGGAGTGTCGCGCTCGTGTGCGGCATGGCCGGTACCGGCAAGACGGTGGCGGTGACCGAATGGCTGCGCTGCTCACATCTGCCTGCGTCGCAGACCCAGGTGGCGTGGGCAAAACTCTCCGAGGAACACAACAATCCCCGAGCATTCTGGGATGAGCTACATCGGTCGTTCGACGATTCACCGCCCCGCCACGGCGAGCAAGCACCGAGGGCGCGGGCAGAGATATTCGCGCAGTGGCTCGGCACGATCGATGGTCCCGCCGTGCTCGTCCTCGACAACGTTCATGTCATCCACGACCCGCTGACGCTGTCCGGGTTGGCGCATCTACTCGAAATACTTCCCGACCACGTCACCGTGGTGCTGACATCCAGATTTCCCCCGCCGATTCCGTGGCACCAGCTGGACCTGACCGGAAGGCTGGTACGACTCGACGACGCCGACCTGGCGTTCGACCGGGACGAGACCGGCCGAGTCCTCGCCGCAGGCGATGTCCTTGTCACCGACGACGAACTCGACGCTATCGTGGCACTCACCGGCGGGTGGGCCGCTATGGTCCGGTTCATCGCGCTCCTGTTGTCGGCGCGCGGCGACAACAGAGAGATCCTGGCGTCGGCCACCGCATCGGATCACTCGGCGATATCCGATTTCCTTGTGGGAGAACTCCTCGACAGCATCAGCGCGGAGCAGCGTGAGTTCCTGATGCGAACAGCTGTTCCCGATTCATTCGATGTGGATCTCGCCGGCGAACTCGCAGGACCCGAAGCGGAGCGAATACTCGCGGAGATCCTCGCCGCGTACTTTCCGATATCCCACACCGGAATCGCCGGATCGGAAATCTACAGTTACCACCCGCTCATGCGTTCTCATCTCAAAGCCGAACTCGACCGGGCTCTCGGTCGCGACGGAGTGCGCAGGCTCGAATTGAGGGTCGGTGGCTGGTATTCGAGACTCGGCGACCCGGTCCAGGCCATCCGATATCTCACTGCTGCGCAAGATCGCTATGCGTTGTCGAAATGCATCCTCGACCTGGGCCCGAATGCAGTGTTCGGTCCACACGGTGCCGCTTTTCTGAAGGTCCTCGATTCCGCGCCCTCCGACATTGCCGACGACCCGTTCGTCCATCTCCTGCGAAGCGTGCATGCCCTGGCTCTCGGCGTTCCGGTCGAAGCCGATGCATTTCTCCGCGCCACATCCGCCCGTTCGTCGTCCATATGCCCCGCAGAAATGTTCGATCGCTTCCATCACGCCGTCGAAATCGACATCTGCAGCGCACTCGGAGACGAGGTCGACGTCTCCGTACCGGCAGCACCCGGAGACCATCGCGATATCGAGTCGTATGTCGCGGTCCAGCAGGCGAAGTGCGCAATGGCGACCGGAGATCGAGGCACGAATGATCGTCTCCGCGCAGCGGTGAGCATGGCCGAGCACACCGGCAGCATTCGTCCCCATCTGGAAGCCCTGATGCTGCTCGCGCTGAACGAAGGGGCTCACGGACACCTGACGTCGATGGGCGCGCGCGCCCTCATCGGTGTCGAATATGCGCGAAGTGTCGGCCTGTCCGAGTCGGGAGATGCCGACCGGTGCGCGGTGATGTGCCACTACCACCATTTTCTTTGCGGAACACGACCGCCGGAAGGAATCGATCGGCCACTCGCAATGTCCATCGGGATCGATGGACTGTCGTCGCCTCTCGCCGGCTGGAACAGCTACACGATGTCGCAACTCCTTGCCTTCCGCCAGGCCACCGACAAGATCACAGCTGCCCGCGAGATCGCCGACGTGGTCCTGACCGCACTGACCGACTCTCGGATGGGCGCCAGGTCGGCGCCGATCATTCCGTTCGCAACTCATGCACTGGTAGCCGTCCACGAACTCGACCACGCCCAGCGAATCATTGAAAAAGCAACAAGAGTTCTGGGCCGGCACCCTCACTTCGACCTCGCCGCAGCAACGGTCGAACACGCTCGCGGACGCTCGGCGCGTGCCCGGGAACTTCTGGACTCCGTCCTGGACCATCGGCTCGACCACGGGGTTTCCGAGGTCGAAGCTCATGTACTGCGAGCGGTCATTCGTGCAGCCTCCAACCGCGAGTTCGGGGCGTACGACGATCTCGAGACCGCACTCAGCCTCGCCGAACCCGAGCGCCTGGTCCGGCCGTTCCTCACTATCGTCGGCGCGGTGGCACTGCTCGACACCTACAGTGGCCGGTTCGGCCGGCTCGATCGATTCGCCGAGACCATCCGGACGCACCCCGACGCACCCCATGCCTCGACGAACGTCGTCCTCACGCCCGCCGAGGCACGTGTGCTCAAACAGTTGCCCTCTCCGCAGACAACCCAGGAGATTGCGCACGCGCTCGCGCTTTCGGTCAACACGATCAAGACACATCTCCGAGGTGTATACGGGAAGCTGGGCGTATCGTCCCGGGGGGAAGCGATCACAGCCGCTCGGCTGACCGGTCTGCTGTAGTACAGCAGGACCGGTCGGCTCGAGAGATCGGACAGAAGATCAGCGGTCAGGATCCCACGTCGATACTGCCCAGATCACGACGATGTCCAGAGCGATGATCAGGATCGACCACATCGGGTAGTACGGCAGCCACAGGAAATTGACGATGATCGACAGGCAGGCCAGGACGATCGCGGTGAAGCGTCCCCATGTCGCCCCCGACATCAGCGCAAACGCCGTGATCACCACGAGAACACCGATGATCAGATGGATCCAGCCCCACGCCGTCGTATTCAACTCGAAAATGTACTCGGCGCCCACCACGAACAGTTCGTCGGTGGCGATGGCAGAGATCCCCTGCAGGATCGACACCACGCCGACGACGAGCAGGAGGAGCGCAGCCGTGATCGATGTGCCTGCCGCAAAACCTTGTTTGACGCCTCCACCGTGCGAAGACATATCGGATTCCCTTCATGTGTGATTCGGACCTGAGCACGGCCCGATGCACCCCATTGCACGCAATGGCCCAGGAACCTCGCATCGCCCGTCACAGGTGAACTCCCGATGTTCACCATGTACGGGTGAAGTGCACCCGGGGCGGATACGGCACTCTGGTGTGCACCACGAGAGGAGCGGCGATGCAGCCAGATTCGTGGCCGAAGGGCGTGCGCTATTCGTTCACGGTCGCAGGCACACTGTCCGAGCGCACGCTCGCGGCGTTCCCGGAACTGCACATGTCCGACATTCCCGGTGCATACACCATGCTCTACGGCTCGATCGCGAGTCCGACCGAATTACGTGGGGTGCTGGCGCGATTCGATGCATTGGGGATCACCGTCATCGAAATGAGCCGACTACCCGACTGATCGAAAGGACCCACTGGATGACCCAATACAACCCCAGCCAGGCACCGAGCGCGGTGGACCCAAAGAAGTTGTGGGCCGGTGGTGCTGCCACCGCGGTCGTTGCTGCGCTCGCGGCAGTGGTCGGGCTGCTCGTGGTCCGCGAACTGCTCGACGTTCCGATGATCACGCCGGAAATACTGTTCGGTCGTTCCCAGGCGGCGAACCTTGCGGTGTTCGCCGCAGCCGCAGCACTGCTCGCCACCGGGCTACTCCACCTACTCTTGGTGTCGACACCGCGTGCCACGAGCTTCTTCGGCTGGATCTGCACTCTTGCCACCATCGCCGTGGCCCTGTGGCCGTTCATGTTCGACGCGACCTTGGCCTCGAAGGTGTGCAGCGCCGTGCTCTACCTCATCGTCGGTACTGCAATCGTCTCCCTCCTGTCGGGCGTCGCACGATCGGCGTCGGTTCCCGGGCCGATAGTTCGGTGAAGCGGAGCGCCGAGATCACCTGCAACGGGTGATGGCCCGCCGCGGGGACGGCAGCACAATCGCTTCATGACGCAATCTCAGGAAGCAACAGCGACTGTGTCGAACACGAATTCGGATGCACAACGGACCCTTCCGTTCTCGGACACTCAAGACTTCTCCGACGCCGAGCGAGGCTTCATCGCATCGCTCGAGCCCGGGGTCGTCAAGGATGCGTCGGGGAACATCGTGTGGGACAGCGATGCCTTCGCCTTCCTCGAAGGAGAGTGCCCACCCACCGTCAACCCGAGCCTGTGGCGCCAGTCGAGACTCTGCGCAATGCAGGGACTCTACGAGGTCTCCGAGGGGATCTACCAGATCCGCGGACTCGATCTGTCGAACATGACCATCGTCGAAGGCGACACCGGCGTCATCATCATCGATCCGCTCATCTCCACAGAGACCGCCGCCGCAGGCCTGGGCCTGTACCGTGCACACCGGGGCGACCGCCCCGTCACCGGCGTGATCTTCACGCACTGCCACATCGACCATTTCGGCGGCGTCAAAGGCGTCACGACCGAAGACGACGTCGCGGCCGGACGCGTGCCCTTGCTGGCTCCCGTCGGATTCGTCGAACATGCCGTCGCCGAAAATGTGTACGCGGGTACCGCAATGGCGCGACGGGCCGCATACATGTACGGGGCTGCGCTTCCGCGCGGCGCACATGGCTCCATCGGCGCAGGTCTCGGCCCCACCACTTCGACCGGCACGCCGACGCTCATTTCCCCGACGGTCCACATCGACCACACCGGACAGACGGAGGTGGTGGACGGAATCCGGATCGAGTTCCAACTCACGCCGGGCACCGAGGCGCCCGCGGAGATGAACTTCCATTTCCCCGACAAGCGCGCATTGTGCATGGCGGAGAACGCGACCCACACGCTGCACAATCTCCTGACACTGCGCGGCGCGCTCGTTCGCGATCCGCACGTGTGGTCGAAGTACCTGACCGAATCCATCAACAGCTATGCATCCCGCACCGATGTGCTGTTCGCGTCGCATCATTGGCCCACGTGGGACACCGATCGCATCACCGATTTCCTGTCGGTTCAACGCGACCTCTACGGCTATCTGCACGATCAGACTCTTCGCGCCATGAACAAGGGCTCCGTCGGTATCGAGATCGCCGAGGACATCGACCTGCCGCCGGCGATCGAGAAGGCCTGGCACACACACGGCTACTACGGTTCGGTCAGCCACAACGTCAAGGCCATCTACCAGCGCTACATGGGCTGGTTCAACGGCAACCCGGCGAACCTCTGGGAACATCCGCCGGTCGCGTCGGCGAAACGCCACGTCGACTTCATGGGCGGCGCAGAGGAAGTCATCACCAAGGCCCGCCGATCATACGACCAGGGTGATTTCCGTTGGGTCGCGCAGGTATTGAACTACGTGATCTTCACCGATCCCGACAACGCCGAGGCCCGGTCCCTACAGGCCGACACCCTCGAGCAGCTCGGATACGGTTCCGAGAACGGTACGTGGCGCAACTTCTTCCTGATGGGTGCATACGAGCTGCGCTACGGAAGCATCGGCACCCCCACGGTCACGGCATCTCCGGACATCACCGGCGCGCTCACCGTCGAACAGCTCTTCGACGCACTCGCCCTGCGAGTCGACGGTCCCCGGGCATGGGATGCACGGATCACGATCGACTGGCACGTGAGCGATCACTCGATCACCCATCGAGCTCAACTGCGCAACGGACTGCTCGTCCACTTCGACCTGGGCGAAGCCGATCTGGGGTCGCCGGATGTCATCTTCACCCTCACGAGTCGCGCATTGCATGAAGCGCTGCTCGGTGGTGCGGATCTGAGTGCCATGATCGAAGACGGGTCGGTCGAGGCCGACGGCAACGTCGCCGCGTTGTCCGAGCTCGTCGGATATCTCGATTCTCCCGACCCGGACTTCGCGATCGTGACACCGTAGGCGTACGACGACCAACCTCATCCGCCTCGGGTGAAGCGCCGCGCGGACATCGACGGAAGCATTGTTCCCATGACGCAGCCAGTTTCTCTCGGACCCGTGGAAATGGTCGTCCTGTCGTTCCCTGGAACGCAGATCGACGCGGCAGTGACAGCAGCCTTCGCGGAAGTGATCGACGGTGGCTACGCCACGATCCTCGACCTCATCTATCTGTCGAAGGACGCCGACGGCACCCTCAGTCAGATCGAGATCGACGAACCACTCTCCGAAACCGGGCTCGACGGCATCACCGTCGACCCACTCGGACTCGTCAGCGACGAGGACCTCGACGTCGTCCGCTCGTCGATGGAGCCCAATACCTCGGCCGTCGTGATCGTGTACGAGGAGACGTGGGCTCGCAAGCTCGCCGGCGAAGTTCGCAGAGCAGGCGGCGAGGTCGAACTGCACGTTCAGGTCCCGCGTGATGCAGTCGAAGCAGCCTTGTCTGCGTCGTCGAAACAGTAGCGGCACTTTCTGCGTCGTCGAAACAGTAGCGGCACTCGCCGCATTCCAGAAAGAGGTAGTCCCATGGTCTTCCGTAGAGGACGCGTCGGCCGTCCGGGTCTGCTCGGCACGGTCGCACGCACCGCCGTCATCTCGGGCACAGCCACCGCCACGTCCAATGCCATCAACCGGCGCGGTCAGCAACGCGCGGCCGAACAGCAGGCCTACACCGCGCAACAGGCTCCGCCGCCGCTCCCGCCACAGGACTATCCCGCGCCGGCGCCTGCAGCGCCCGCTTCCTCCGATGACCTGGTCTCGAAGCTGAAGCAGCTCGGTGAGCTTCACACAGCAGGCGTGTTGTCCGACGATGAGTTCGCCGCCGCGAAAAAGCAGCTCCTCGGCTGAGTTTCATCCGCAACGGGTGAGCCGGGGTTCGCCGGCCGACTGATTGACTGGCCGTCATGGGCACCACAATCGGAGAAGTCCTTCCACTGGCCGTAGGTGTCGCGATCTCGCCGATACCCATCGTCGCAGTCATCTTGATGTTGCTGTCGCGCAACGCCCGAGCAACAAGCTCCGGGTTCGGTCTCGGCTGGGTGGTCGGGATTCTTGCGGTCACCGGGATCATGATCCTCCTGTCCGGTTCGCTCACCCCGGAGGACGATGGGGAATCGTCAACAGGATGGGCCAAGGTGATCCTCGGCCTCCTCCTGATCCTCCTTGCCTTCAAACAGTGGCACTCGCGCGCCGACACCACGCCCCCGAAGTGGATGCAGGCGCTCGACGAGTTCACATTCATCAAGGCCGCCGGTCTCGGGTTGGCGCTGTCTGCGGTGAACCCCAAGAACTTGCTCCTGTGCGCGTCGGCGGGTGTCACCATCGGTACAGCGGGACTGTCCTCGGGCAATGCGGTGGTGGTATGGCTCGTCTTCACCATCCTGGCTGCCTGCTCGGTCCTCGTTCCCGTCATCGGGTACGCATTCGCGGCGGAACGACTGGCCGATACGCTCGATGCGGCCAAGAACTGGTTGCAGGCGAACAATCACATGGTGATGGCCATCGTGCTACTGATCATGGGGGTGACCGTCGTCGGCAAGGGTCTCGGAGGGCTGTGATGAACCGCCGGACCGCGCGCTCCTGGCCCGTCTTCGGATCGTTGCAGGGATACCGACGATCGTGGATCCGCGCCGACGTGGTCGCCGGGTTGACAGTCTGGGCGGTTCTCGTTCCTGAGGCGCTCGCCTACGCGACGATCGCCGGGGTTCCTCCGGTGATCGGCCTGTATGCGGCGATACCCGCCCTGGTGCTGTATGCGGCAGCGGGAAGCTCGAGGCACCTCGTGGTCGGCCCGATGTCGGCCACCGCCGCGCTGTCGGCCGCGATCATCGCGCCGATCGCCGGCGCCGACGACGGCAAGTTCGTGGCGCTGTCTGCGGGGCTGGCGATCGCGACGGGAATCGTCGGACTGATCGCGGGGTTCGCGCGCCTCGGATTCATTGCGTCGTTCATCTCCGAACCGGTGTTGAAGGGGTTCATCGTCGGCCTCGCGTTGACGATCATCATCGGACAGGTACCCAAGCTTTTCGGTATCGAGAAGACGGAAGGCAACTTCTTCGTCCAGGCATGGGGAGTGATCCGAGGTCTCGGCGGCACCGACTGGCGCACCCTGTTCGTCGGAATCTTCTGTCTGGTTGTCGTACTGGGATTCAAGCGATGGTTGCCGCGCATCCCCGGTGCGCTGGTCGCGGTGGCTGCCGGAATCCTCGCGGTGGTGGTCTTCCGCCTCGACGACAAGGGTGTGACGATCGTAGGGCAGATCGATTCCGGGCTACCTGCACTCGGCATGCCCGAAGGGCTCGATTTCCACGACTACATCGATCTTCTGGGGCCCGCCGTCGGAGTCCTGTTGATCGGGTTCGCCGAAGGCCTCGGCGCTGCGAAAACCTACGCGGTCAAACACGGCTACACCGTCGATCCCAACCGTGAACTGCTGGGCCTCGGCGTCGCCAACCTCGGATCCGGGCTCAGCTCGGGCATGGTCGTCAACGGCAGCCTGTCCAAGACCGCCGTCAACGGCGGAGCGGGCGCCAAGACACAGGTCAGCGGGCTCGTGGTCGCGGCGCTGGTGGTCCTGACCCTGCTGTTCCTCACCGGGTTGTTCGAGCAGTTGCCCGACGCCGCACTCGCCGCGATCGTGATCGCGGCAGTCATCGAACTTGTCGACTTCGCCGCGCTGCGCCGCCTCTACCGGGTCTGGACCGACAGACTCGGCAGCATCTACGGCCTCGCCGCCCGCGAAGATTTCGCGGCGGCGATCGCAGCGATGCTGGGCGTGCTGCTGTTCGATACGCTCCCCGGTCTCGTCATCGGCATCGGCGTATCGATGCTGCTGCTGCTGTACCGGTCGTCGCGACCGCACGTCGCGTCGCTGGTTCGCATGGGCGACCGGTGGGTGGATGTCACCGCGCGCCCGAGCGACCATGCCACCGGCAGGCCCGAGGTTCTCGTGGTACGTGTCGAATCCGGTCTCTATTTTGCGAATTCCGACTATGTACACCAGCAGATCGAAGCGCGGTGCACCGACGAAACGCGCGTCGTCGTGCTGGATGCGGAGACGTCCCCGTTCATCGATGTCAGTGCCGCACAGATGCTGCTCGAACTACGCGACACGCTCGCCGAGCGTGGCATCACGCTGCGTATCGCCCGCGACATCGGCCAATTCGGCGACGTGCTGGAACATTCCGGTTCAGGAGGAGCGCCGATCGCGGTGTATCCCACTGTCCGGGCTGCCATCGCCGATCCGTACACAACAGTCGATCCGGACGCGAGCTGACCCACTCGACGAATCTCACCCTCATCGCATGAAGACCGGATGTCAACAGAAGTCCTAGCGTCGAGTCCGACAACATCACTGCGTCACTGAAGTGAGGAAACCCATGGCCGGAACCTTGACCGTATGGAAGTTCGAATCCGATTCCGGTGCCGAGACAGCCGTCGAGACGTTGAAAGACCTGCAGCGGCGAGAACTCATCACCGTTCACGATGCCGCCGTGGTGAGCTGGGCAGAAGGAGCAAAGAAACCGAAGACACGTCAACTGAACAATCTCGCGGGAGTCGGGGCGCTGGGCGGCGCGTTCTGGGGATTGCTGTTCGGAATCCTGTTCTTCATCCCCCTCATCGGCGCTGCCGTCGGAGCCGGGATCGGTGCCCTGAGCGGTTCTCTGACCGATGTCGGAATCGACGACAGCTTCATCAACCAGTTGAAAGAGAAGATCACTCCGGGCACCTCCGCCTTGTTCGTCCTGACCTCCGACGCGACCCTCGATCGAGTTCACGACGAGTTCAAAGGGCAGAAAGCCGAACTGATCTCGACGAACCTCTCCCATGGCCAGGAAGCAGCCCTGCGCGAAGTCTTCGCCGAATAGCACAGCGTCGACCAGGAGGAATCCGGATGGGCTCCCGATACACACCTGTGAACACAGAATCGGCACCGCTCCCTTGGACGATTCCTCGTGGTTTGATCGTCCTCCTTTCCCTGGCAGCCACCGTCGTCGCGGTTGCCGGGGCAAGGGCGCTGTCAGGCCTGCTCGCTCCACTCTTTCTGGCTTTGATGCTCACCATCGCGGTGCAGCCGATCCAGACATGGGCGCAGCGGCGGGGCATTCCCGCGTGGGCGGGGATGCTCGCCGCCCTGGCGGCCGTCTACGCGATCCTGCTCGGATTGATCGGCGCACTCCTGCTGTCGGTCGCGCAACTGGCCACAGAGCTACCGCAGTACACGGACAGCTTGAACAACCTGCTCGACGGAGTTCATGCGCAGTTGAGTAACGCCGGAGTCGACGACGATCGCATCGCCACCACGCTGGGCAGCCTCGATCTCGGGAAGCTCGTCAGCTTCCTCGATGGGCTGCTTGCCGGACTCCTCGGCGTGGTCTCGAACCTCGTCTTCATCATGGCTCTGCTGCTCTTCATGGCGGTCGACGGAAGCACCATCGGGCGTCGCATGCGCGTCATCGACCGGCTGCGACCCGACATCTCCTACGCTCTCTCGGCTTTCGTCGGTGGAACACGCAAGTACCTGATCGTGTCCACGGTCTTCGGCCTCATCGTCGCGGTCTTCGACGGTGTCGCGCTGTTGTTGCTGGGTGTACCTCTCCCCATCCTCTGGGCGCTGCTGTCGTTCATCACCAACTACATCCCGAACGTCGGCTTCATCATCGGACTCGTTCCGCCCGCACTTCTCGCCTTGCTCGAGGGTGGACCGGCGCTCATGGTCTGGGTGATCGTCGTCTACAGCGTCATCAACTTCGTGATCCAGTCGATCATCCAACCGAAGTTCGTCGGTGACGCAGTCGGATTGAGCGTCACGGTGACATTCCTGTCGCTGGTGTTCTGGTCGTGGGTACTGGGGGCTCTGGGAGCGCTACTGGCCGTGCCGTTGACGCTGCTCGTGAAAGCGCTTCTCATCGACATCGACCAGTCCACCCGGTGGGTCGACGCCTTGATCGGCGATTCGTCCCCCGACACCGAAGAGCCCGGGATCCTCGACGACGCAGCCGAACAACAGGAGCGTCACGTCGAGGCCCCGGGCTGACCGGTGCCGTCCACCTCGTCAGGCAGTCGTCGGCGCGAGTGCCTCGTCCACCTTCTCTACCTTTTCCGCCTGAGCGTTGTTTTCGAGCAGTTGCCGCACGAGCCACAAGCTCAGCACCCGGGTGACCGCGGCCGCGAGATAGACGAACCCGCCGATCAAGGTGAGCGCGATGAATCCGATGCTCAGCAGCTGATACGACATCAGGTCCCGCGTATCCGACAGCGTCAGCGACGCAATGTAGATCACGAATGCCGCAACGGCTCCGACGATCATCAGCGTCAGGCCGATGATCCGTCCCTTACCTCCGCCGGAGCCCGCACTGGCCGAGTCGAGCCCCAATGCGGCCACATCCTTCTTGAACTGTTCACGTCGTTCGTCGACGAGAGTCATGGTCAACCTCCTAGGTAACTGGTGGACAGTGCTTCTTCGATCTCCGCCGGATCACCGGTACGAACCACTCGCCCCTGCAACATGAGTCCGGCACTGGTCGCGATGGGAAGCACTGCCCGCGCGAACTGTTCCGCGACGAGAATCGAGACCCCTTCGGCCGCAAGCTCACCCACGATGTCGTAGATCTGCGAGACGATCCGCGGCGCCAACCCCATCGACAGTTCGTCGAGCAACAACACGGTCGGATTGGTGCCCAACGCCCGCGACAGAGCGAGCATCTGTTGCTCGCCACCCGACATGGACCCGGCCAGCTGGGTGCGTCGCTCACCGAGAATCGGGAATCGCGTGTAGGCGACCTCTTCGAGCTCGGCCAGGGAAACGCCGGTGCCCGTGGCGATCCACAGGTTCTCCCGCACCGTCAGGTTGGGGAACACACCGCGCCCTTCCGGGATCGAGCAGACTCCCAGACGCGCCAACTCTGCTGCAGACGCACCGTTGACGACGCGACCGGCCAGCCGGAACTCCCCCGAGGTCACCGGATGGATTCCGGAGCACACCTTCAGCGTCGTCGTCTTACCGCCGCCGTTGGGGCCGAGCAACGCCACGACCGCGCCCGGCGCCACCGCGAGGTCGACGCCGTGCAGAACCTCGATCGACCCGTACGCCGCACGTACATCCACCAACTCGAGCAGAAACTCGGTTTTCATGTCGAGCGGAGACTCGGTGCTCATACCGCTTCCTCCTCGGTTCCGATGTACGCATTGATCACCGTCTGGTCGTTCTTGATCTCGTCCGGAACTCCGCTGGCGAGAATCGCACCGTAGTCCAGGACGTGAATCGTCGAACAGATCTTCATGACCAGCGGAATGTCGTGTTCGACAAGGCAGATCGCGAGGCCCCCGTCGGCGAGACCGCTGAGCAGAGCCGAGAATTCCTCGGTTTCCTGCTCCGTCTGCCCGGATGCCGGCTCGTCGAGCAACAGGACCCTCGGAGAGGTCATGAGCGCTCGCGCCACCTCCACCACACGGGCACGCCCGGTGGGGATATCCGAAACATCCTTGCCCGCGATATCCGCCAGGCCGGTCAGTTCGAGCAACCGGTCGGTCTCGGCTTCCACATCGATGCGTGCGCGACTGTTGGCATTGTGGATGTCGCCTGCCACGCGCAGATTGTCGCGCACCGACAACGATACGAACAGTTCGAGACGCTGGAAGGTCCGCGCGAGGCCACGACGCGCCCGCTTGTACGGCGGGGCCGACGTGATATCGCGACCGTCGAGGAACACCGTGCCTGCCGTCGGTTTCTGCAAACCGGTGATGGTGTTGAACAAGGTGGTCTTCCCGGCACCGTTCGGGCCGATCAGCCCTGTGATGGTTCCGTTCGATATCCCGATGCTCACATCTTTGACTGCCTTGTGACCACCGAATTGAACCGTGATACCTCGTGTTTCGAGAATCGGTGCGTCAGCCATTGGTGACCAGCTCCTTGTCGGTCCGGGCGGGAGAGGTCGCCAGGTACTCGGCGATACCGAGTTCCCGGTCGATCTCGTCGCGCACCTGATCGCTGTAGGGGACGTCGAGACCCACGCGCTCCGGTACCAGCGGCGCGCGCCGCTTCGCTTCCTCGGCTCCGAGCACCGCCTCCGGCATCAGCCACTGCCCCATGACGGGAAGTATGAACACCGTCGCGATGGTGATCGATGCGAACCACCAGTTGTCCAGAATGCCTACGAGCGCAAGGAAGTAGGACACCAGCACCACGGCAGCTCCACCGATCAGCACCGGCTTCGCGTTCGCGAGATGACGGTAGCCTTCGACCATCTGATGGACACTGCCACTGGGGTTGGCCGCAACTCCGATACCGATCAGCGCCGGGCTCACCGCGGCAATATGGCCGAAGAGCGTCCACATGTCGGCGTGACCCGGTTGCGCTGCAGCAAGGTTCGCGAACGAGGTCATGATGACTGCGAAACCGATACCCGACATGATGCCACCGAACAGCGCACCAGACACGTACCCGATGCCCGCGACGACCGTGAGCATCAGCAGCGACAGGCTCACCATGATCGAGAAGCTCTCGGCGGACACCGAACCCATTGCACTCGCCATGAACAGGCCGCCGAGCCCCGCGATGCCGGACGACAGCATGAACACTCCGAGCTTGAGTCGCACGAGACTCTGTCCGAGCATCGCCGATGCCGCAGGGCTGTCCTTCATCGCGGCCAGTCGTCGTCCGTAGCCGCTGTTGCGCAGAGCGATGATGCCGACGCCGAGCACAGCGAACACAACCGTCATGGTCATGAGGAACACGGTCTCGTTGCTCAGATCCAGTGGCCCGACCTTCAGCGGCGGAATTGCGATGTTTGCGTCGGTGAAGATGGAGAACTCGATACCGAAGAGTTCGCGCGTCGTGGTGTCGCGCAACACCATGTTCGACAGGAACACACCGAACGCCATGGTGGCCAACGCCAGATACAGACCGCGGAGCCGCAGTGCAGGTAGTGCGATCAGCCCGCCGATCACGGCTGTCACAGCGACACCGAGCGCCACACCCCACAGGTTCAGGTGCGCGGCGAGTCCGGCACCGGAGATCCCGAAGTGGAACGCGACGATCGTGGAGATCGCCCCGAACGACACCGGCGCCAGGTTCATCTCACCCGCGTACCCGGTGAGCAGCGTCAACGACAACGCGATGATCGCGAAGGTCATACCGATGGTCAGTGTGGTGACCGCCGAGGTCACCATCAGCAGTCGGATCGCGTAGACGATGACCACCAACGCCACCGCCCACGCCACGGCCTTACGCACCGACGGCACGTGATAGCGCTCGCGAGTGCGGGTCACCGCGCCGCGCAGACGGTCCTGCGGAAGCACGATCAGGACGACGAACAACGCGATCATCGGCAGCGACACACGCAGATTCGACGTCCATGTCCACGCGGTCGGGAAGTATGCGAGCACGTAGGTGGCTGCCAAGCCGAGGAAGAGCGCCCCTGCGAAGGTGCGGGGAATGCTGCGCAGCCGACCGAACATCGCGGCGGCAAACGCATCGATGACCAGCAACGTCAACATGTTCGCTTCGAGGGTGCCGCCGTTGATCGGTGTCACGAGGATCCCGGCCAGCACCG
Organism: Rhodococcus sp. NPDC060090; assembly: GCF_042729855.1. Taxonomy (NCBI): domain Bacteria; kingdom Bacillati; phylum Actinomycetota; class Actinomycetes; order Mycobacteriales; family Nocardiaceae; genus Rhodococcus; species Rhodococcus sp. NPDC060090. The sequence goes on from NZ_JBHWXB010000024.1 coordinate 42,690, forward strand.
CGAGCGTCGACCCCATCATCCACGACAGGGCTGCGAGCCGGTCGGGGTCGTGCCCGTTGAGCCGCAACAGGTCCGGGTCGTCCACGACGCCGCGCATCGCGACGCCCGCACGGGTCCTGGTGAACATCACGCGCAGCCCCACCGCGATGAGTATGGCGACCGCGATGCAGATCAGTTCGTGATAGCGGATCCCGACGCCGAATATATCGATGCCGTTCCGGTCGCCGAAGAACATCGTCATCGTCCTGGCCTGCTCGGGATGCCAGAACCAGTGCGATACGGACAGCATGCCGAGCAGGATCGAGACCGTGACGACGATCTTGGTGACTTCCGCGGTGTCGCGCATGCCGCGCATGATCACGACGTAGAGCAGCAGCCCCATCATCGGCCCGAGCACGCCGAGCGTGAGGATGAGCGCCACCGGGGTGGGCAGACCCCAGCCGTAACGCAGCTGCCAGTAGACGAATGCGCCCAGCATGGCCTGCGCGCCGTGCGCGAAGTTGAAGATGCCCGACGTGTTGTAGGTGAGAACGAGGCCCGATGCGGCGATGGCATATACCGAACCGAGCACCAACCCCACGATCGTGAAGGTCAGGAAGGTATCCATGCAAGTACCTCTGGTCGAGGGTGTCGGCGGTCGCAGGGGCGTCCGCCGACACCGGTCGAAGGGATCAGGCGGTCGGCCTGATGACGTTCGGGTTCAGGAATTTCGTGGAGATGCGGTCGGGGCCCAGTTCGGTGCCCCACGTGCTCGGATCGGTCGCGACGAGGTACTTGTCGTCGCACTTGAACTGGCCCGCCTCGGCGGGGAACGCCTGCGAGTACTCCACACCCTTCACCGTCACCATCAGCCCGCACTTGGCCGGCATGTTGGCGCCCGGGTCGGTGGCGGCATGCAGTCCGCCGCCGTCCCATTCGTGGACCTGCGAGAGCTCGTTCACCATGCACTGCCGGGTCAGGTCGGAGCCGCAGTCCTTCGCGGCAGTGGCCCACAGCAGGAACGACGACGTGGCCTGCATTCCGAGCAACGCGGTCTTGCCACCCGCTTCGGTGACGAGGTCGACGTACTGCTTCACGGCCGGGATCGAGTCACTGTTCTCCAGCATCTGGAAGGTCATGCCGGCATGCAGGTTGTCGAGCAGGCCGTTCTCACCGTTCCACGCGGGCACGGCGTTGGCATACCAGGTGGCCTCACCGAGAATGATCGGATCGATACCGACCTGGTCGAGTGCCTTGACGAAGTTGAACTCGGCGGGCACCGGCGAGCGAGATGTCCACAGGCCCTTGACGCCGCATTGCTTGAACTTCTCGGCGAACGGGACGTAGCTCGATTCACCTTCGTAGTTGAGGGTGACGCCGCAGTTCTTGAGCGTGAATCCGGCCGCTTCGGCGATCGAGCGGGTCTTGGTGTTCGCCGAGATGATCGTCGGCATCGTGCTGTCGATGATGTCGAACTCCCCGACGAGCTCGGGGTGCATCTCCGCCATCTGGAACCACTGCGACCCGTTCGCGTGGTCGACCGGGAACGGAACGCCCTGGAAGGTCATGGGCCCGTTCGCCGCGTCGGGCGACACGGTGAACCCGGGGACGGACACGAGGTTGCAGGCGACACGCGTCTGCTCGGAGGTCTGGTCCATGGCGAAGCCGTGACCGACCAGCATGAATTCGGACGTACACGCGTTCTGCGTGACGGCGTTCGCCTGCGTCATCGCTGCGTCGTAGCGGGTGCCGACGATCGTGCGTCCGTTGATGCCGCCCTGGTCGTTGCACCAATCGATCATGGCCGCGACGGCGTCGCCCATTTCCTTGTTCAGGCCCGGGCTCTTGGTGTAGCCGCTGTCGTCGCCGTAGCCGATCCGGATCTCGGTGTCGGTGACGCCCTGGTCCGTTCCCCCCGCGGCATCGCCTGCACCGCAGGGCGACTCGAGAGTTCCGAACTTCACATCGGTGGGAGCGGCGACCGCTTCCGCGGCGGCGGCCGGAGCGAGCCCGGCAAGTGACGGATCCTGACCGCGATCCGATGCACAGGCCGTGGTCACCGCCATGGTGGCGGCCAGGCCGGCCACCAGCTTCGAAGCAGTACTGCGTTTCACGATGAGGAGCTCCTTCGTCTCGAGCGCGCCGAGGACGGCGAGGGAATCGGACCTCGCGGCGGCATATCGGGGTGCCGAGAAAGTAGCCAGCGGCGTGCAACGGACATCTCGGACTCCCGGTGAGTGAGACTTGGGCGTGATCGGCACCACAGCGCACTCCCGGTCAGTGGTAACGGTCACGCCATACTGGGGACCCGGCGTGAGATCGTCGCGCGGCAATGAGTGAAGTACCCCTCGGCGATACCGAAGAAAGGCGATCGAAGTGACAGCACCAGCTGACGTCCAACAGATGCTGCAGAAGGTCGTATCCCAACTGACAGGCCCCGGCGGACGGTTCGAGATCGCTGTGGAGGAGGTCCGTGGGAACGCCATGCCGGTGATGGTCAATCGCGATCGGCGTGTCGGCGACGTCATCGCTGCATCGAAGGCGTGGGGCGACCGCGACTACATCGTCACGGCCGACCGACGTATCTCCTTCGCGCAGCACGCCGACGCGGTGGCTGCCCTGGCCACGACCCTGCGCGACGAACACGGCGTGGGCAAGGGCGACCGGGTCGCGATCCTTGCCGCCAATTCGCCGGAATGGATCATCACCTTCTGGGCGACGCAGTCCCTCGGTGCGATCAGCGTCGGGCTCAACTCGTGGTGGGTGCCCGCAGAGATCGCGTACGGCGTCGACCTGGTGAAGCCGAAGGTGATCGTGGCCGACGCCAAGCGCGCCGCGCTGCTCGCCACGGCCGAGGTGTCCGGGTTCGATGTGCTCTCGATGGAAGAGGATGTGCCGCGGATCGTGGCCGCAGCGTCCGGCGCCGAGCTCCCGGTCACCGACGTTGCCGAGGACGACCCCGCCGTCATCCTGTTCACCAGCGGCACCAGCGGACGCCCCAAGGGTGCGGTGCACTCCCAGCGGAACCTGCTCGCCGTCATCGACTACCACCGGTTCAACGATGCGATGATGGCGACGATGTACGGGCGCCAGTACGACGACTCCGCGCCGAGCGACCTTCGCTACCTGCTGACCTCGCCGCTGTTCCACATCGCCAGCCTGCACAACCTCGCCGTTCCGCGGCTCGCCACCGGCAGCGCGCTCGTCATGACCGAAGGCGCCTTCGACGTCGACAAGGTGTTCACCTTGATCGACCGCGAGAAGGTCACCAACTGGGGCGCCGTCCCGACCATGGCGTCGCGCATGCTCGAGCACGAGGACACCGACAAGTACGACCTGTCGTCGCTGAGCGCGTTCGCGCTGGCGTCCGCACCGTCGTCACCGGCGTTCAAGAAGCGGCTGCAGGAGAAGTTCCCCTTTGCCCAGCAGGCGCTGGTGGACAGCTACGGCCTGACCGAGTGCAGCACCGCGATCGCTGTGGCGACCGCACCCGAGCTCGAAGCCTTCCCCGGCACCCTCGGCAACCCGATTCTCACGGTGAGCATGGAGATCCGCGACCCGTTCGGCGAGAAGGTGGCCGACGGCGTCGAAGGTGAGATCTGCGTTCGCAGCCCGTTCGTGATGCTCGGCTACTGGGAGAACGACGCGGCCACCGACGCCGCGATCACCTCCGACGGATGGTTGCGCACCGGCGACTACGCAGTCCTCCAGAACGGTCGCCTCCGGTTGACCGGCCGGCGTTCCGATCTGATCCTGCGGGGCGGAGAGAACGTGTACCCCACCGAGATCGAGCAGGCACTCGACGAGCATCCCGATGTCCAGGAGTGCGCGGTCATCGGTGTCGCGGACGAAGATCTCGGGCAGGAAGTCGCGGCAGTGGTGGTGTTGCGACCCGGCGGTGGGGCGACCGAAGACGATCTTCGGGGCTTCCTGAAGGACCGTCTCTCCTACTACAAGATCCCGAAGACGTGGAAGATCACGCAGGATCTCCTGCCGCGCAACGCGACCGGCAAGATCATCCGGCGCGATCTCGCGGTCTGACGATAGTCACAACCGAAAAGGCAGATACACATCTTCCGAAGGTGTGTATCTGCCTTTTCTGCGTCAACCGCGGGGGAGCTCTTACCCCAGCCCGAACAACACAGCCGCGTTGTCGTGGCACACCTCGCGCACCCACGCGGAATCCGGCGCGAACCGTTCGACCGCCTCGAGCTGGTGAAGGTAGCCGTACGGAATGTTGGGGAAATCGCTGCCGAGAAGAATCCTCGACCGGAGGGCGTCGAGCCTGGGCAATGCCGCCTCGGGGAACGGCATATCCGCTTCGACGAAGTCGGTGAACGCCATCGTGGTGTCGAGGTACACGCGTGGGTGCTCGTCCGCGAGGTCGAGGAAAGCCTCGTACTCCGGCATACCCATGTGCGCCACGATCACCGTCAGATTCGGATACCGCCGCATCAGTTCGGCCATCGGCCCGGGGCCGGTGTGCGTTCCGGGAGCGGGCCCCGACCCGCAGTGCACGACGATCGGCAGGCCCGCGTCCTCGAGTAGCCCCCACACATCTTTCAGCTGTGGATCGAGTGGCGTGTAGTCGCCGACCTGAATGTGGGATTTGAACACCGCTGCGCCGGACGAGATCGCGTCGGACACGTAGGACGCCGCGCCCGGCTCGGGATAGAACGTCGCGGTGTGCAGGCAATCCGGGGTGCGGGCGGCGAAATCCGCCGACCATGCGTTGAGCCACGCCGCCATTTCCGGTCGATGCGGGTAGAGCATCGACGTGAAATACCGGACCCCGAACGCGCGCAGGCGCTCGACGCGTTCCTCTTCGGTGTGCCGGTAGGTGATGGGCCAGGTCCGTCCGACGAGCGGCCCCGCGGTGTCGAAGTACTCCCAGACCTTGTCCATCACGCTCTTCGGCATGAAATGCGTGTGGACATCGATGAGCGCATCGATGCCGTGACGCCGACGGAACTGCGCAATCTGCTCGATCTCGTTCACACAGCGACCGTACCGGGGTCGATCGACGTCCGTCTGCGCACCGATACCGATAGAAAAACCCGAGTTCAGAGCGGTATCGGACTCGATCCTAGCAATCCCTCTGGCTTAGGTTATGCTAACCGTTTTATAGGGTGTCCTAAACGACACCCCCACCCCTTTGTGAGCAAGCAGCGAGGAAATTTGATGAACGCATCCCGCCTGTACCGAGGTGCCGTCCTCGGCACCCTGGCTGCCCTGGCCCTGACGGCATGTTCGAGCGACCCCGCCACCGAGGCGACCGACGACACCGCCGCCACTGTCACCGTCGAAGACAACTTCGGTCCCCAGACGGTCACCGTGCCGCCGCAATCCGTGGTCGCCACCGACAACAGCACGTTCGAGACTCTCGACACGTGGGGTATCCCGCTCGCCGCAGGCGCGGTCACCCTCATGCCGAACACGATCTCCTACACGGAGGACGAGAGCATCATCGACCTGGGCTCACATCGTGAGCCCAACCTCGAAGCCATCGTCGCCGCAGATCCGGACCTGATCATCAACGGCGGACGGTTCGCCCAGTTCCGCGAACAGTTCCAGGACCTCGCACCGGACGCCGCCATCGTCGAGGTTGCTCCGCGCGACGGCGAGTCCTTCGACGCCGAACTCAAGCGCGGCGTCACGGTTCTCGGCGAGATCTTCGACAAGGAAACCGAAGCACAGGCTCTCAGCGATGCGTTCGACGAATCCATCGCCCGCGTGCAGGCCGCATACTCCCCCGACCAGTCGGTGATGGGTCTCATCGTGTCCGGTGGCCAGATCGGGTACGTCGCCCCGAGCACCGGTCGCACCATCGGCCCCATGTTCGACATCTTCGGCATGACCCCCGCTCTCGACGTTCCCGAGGGAACCGACGACCATCAGGGCGACGACATCTCCGTCGAGGCCATCGCAGCCTCCAACCCGGGCCTGATCATCATCATGGACCGCGATGCCGGCACCTCGACCGGTGGCGGACCGGACTACATCCCTGCCACCACGGTGATCGAGCAGTCCCAGGCGCTGCAGAATGTGGCGGCGGTCCAGGAGGGCAACATCATCTACCTGCCCACCGACACGTACACCAACGAGAGCATCCAGACCTACACGGAGTTCTTCAACTCCCTCGCGGATCTGCTCGAAAAGCAGAACACACAGGGCGAAGCGAACAACTGATCTTCGCGCGAGCGAAGTGAGTACCTGACGCACAGCGTCGATTGCCGTGGGCCCGGCTACCAGGTCGAGCCCACGGCCGACGTGATTCACGACTGAGAACGACGGTGGCATGAGTACGCAGACCCAATCCTCCCGGACCGGGGAGAAGCTGTTCGACTGGAAGCTCCTACTGGGATTTCTCGGGGTCGGAGTCCTGCTGGTCATATCACTGTTCACCGGTGTGTTCGATATCTTCGGCGGCGAATTCGGCTGGGAGATGTTCAGCATCACCCGCATCCCCCGCACGATCGCGCTGGTCCTCGCCGGCGCAGCGATGGCGATGTCCGGCCTGGTCATGCAGTTGCTCACCCAGAACCGCTTCGTGGAACCGACGACGACCGGCACCACCGAATGGGCCGGACTCGGTTTGCTGCTCATGATGATCGTCTTTCCCACCGCGGGCCTCATGCCCCGGATGATCGGCGCGATCGGCGCCGCCTTCGTCGGGACGATGATCTTTTTTCTCTTCCTACGGCGGGTGCAGCTGTCGTCGTCGCTGATCGTTCCCATCGTCGGCATCATGCTCGGCGCCGTCGTCGGCTCCATCACCACGTACATCGCTCTCTCCACCGACAAACTCCAGAGCCTGGGCATCTGGTTCGCCGGAAGCTTCACATCCATCGTCAAGGGTCAGTACGAAGCCCTCTGGATCGTTGCGATCGTCGCGGTGCTGGTGTTCGTCGTCGCCGACCGACTCACGGTCGCCGGACTCGGTGAGGACGTGGCCACCAATGTCGGCCTGAACTACAACCGCATCATTCTTCTGGGAACCGGTCTCATCGCCATCTCCACCGGAGTCGTGACCGTCGTGGTGGGCGCCCTGCCGTTCCTCGGGCTCATCGTTCCCAACATCGTGTCGATGTTCCGTGGCGACGACCTGCGCAGCAACCTCCCGTGGGTGTGTCTGCTCGGCATCGCCATCGTGACCGTCTGCGACCTGATCGGCCGGACGATCATCATGCCGTTCGAAGTACCGGTATCCCTGATCCTCGGAGTCGTGGGCTCCGTCGTCTTCATCACCCTGCTTCTCCGGAGCCGCCGCAATGCCTGATACGACACTCCCTGAGAAGACAAAGCCTGATACGGCCGTCGAGCCCGCGCCTACCACTGCTGTGAAGACCGAGCACACGGGCTCGGGAGCATTCGCCACCGCACGCCAACAGCGTCGCTACTGGATCCTCGTCGGAGCCCTGGTTCTGCTGTCCGTCGTCGTCGCCGTGGGGATCGTGACCTGGAACAACCCGGTGCCCTTCGGGACGGCAGGATTCTGGCGGATCACGCAGATGCGCGCGACCAACCTCGTTGTGATCGCCATCGTCGTCGTGTGTCAGGCCGTCGCGACAGTGTCGTTCCAGTCGGCGACGAACAACCGCATCATCACACCTTCCATCATGGGTTTCGAGGCGCTCTACGTCGCGATCCAGACCGCTGCCATCTTCTTCCTGGGCGCGGTCGGGGTGACGACGCTCCAAGGGGTGCCGCAGTTTGCCCTCATGCTCGTCCTGATGATCGGCTTCTCGCTCGTGCTCTACGGATGGTTGCTCTCCGGCAAGTACGGGAACATGCAGGTGATGCTCCTGGTCGGCATCGTCCTCGGTGGCGGCCTCGGCTCCGTGGCCACCTTCATGCAGCGCATGCTTACCCCCAGCGAGTTCGACATCCTCACCGCCAAACTGTTCGGGTCGGTGTCCAATGCGGATGCGTCCTATCTGCCGCTGGCGATCCCGCTCTGCATCGCGTCTGCGGGAACGCTGTGGTGGCGATCCCGCAGGCTCGACATCGTGGCGCTCGGTAAGGACATGACCACGAACCTCGGCCTGAACCATCGCCGCGAGATCCTGCTCATTCTGTTCCTGGTGTCGGTCCTCATGGCCACCACCACAGCGCTCGTGGGCCCCATGACATTCCTCGGCTTCCTCGTCGCGACCCTGGCCTACCAGTTCGCGGCCACGCACGATCACCGCTTCGTGTTCCCGGTCGCGATCCTCACCGGGTTCGTCATCCTGGGCGGTGCCTACTTCGTCCTGAAGAACATCTTCTACGCCGAAGGCGCCGTCTCCATCATCATCGAGGCCGTCGGCGGCTCGGTGTTCCTCTACGTGATTCTCCGGAAGGGCAGACTGTGATCGAGATCAAGGGACTCCGTAAGGAGTACAGCAGCACGGTCACGATCGGCGATATCGACCTGACCATCCCCGCGGGCGGAATCACCGCCCTCGTCGGACCCAACGGCGCAGGCAAGTCGACGATGCTCACGATCGTGGGCCGGTTGCTCGGCGCCGACTCCGGGACCATCGAGATCGCCGGCTACGACGTGTCGAGCACCAAGTCGAAGGACCTCGCGAAGATCGTCTCGATCCTCCGCCAGGAGAACCACTTCGTGACCCGTTTGACGGTGCGCCAACTCGTGGGCTTCGGACGTTTCCCGCATTCGAAGGGCCGCCTCACCCGCGACGACGAGACGGCCATCACCAAGGCCATCGAGTTCTTCGGCCTCACCGACCTCGAACACCGCTATCTGGACCAGCTCTCCGGTGGGCAGCGGCAGCGCGCCTACGTGGCGATGGTGCTGTGCCAGGACACCGACTACATCCTGCTGGACGAGCCGCTGAACAACCTGGACATGAAGCACTCGGTCCAGATGATGCAGCACCTCCACAAGGTGGCCGTCGAGCTCGGACGCACCGTGGTCATCGTGCTCCACGACATCAACTTCGCCGGCCACTACGCCGACCGGATCTGCGCGATGAAGGACGGCAAGGTAGTGGAGTTCGGGACCCCCGACGAGATCCTGGTGGACGAGGTGCTCACGCGGGTGTTCGACACCCCTGTCACCTGCGTCGACGGGCCGAATGGCCGCCTCGCCGTCTACTACTGACGCCGAGCTGTACTACCGACTCAGAACAGGGTCATTTCGGCGTCGGCGGCGGGCGAAGTCTTCTTGGGCTTGACCGCGGCGGGCGCGATCTTCGGGACCTCGATCGGGCCGGGCAGGGCGGCGGCCTCACGTGCCGCCTCACCGGCGAGCTTGTCGGCGACCTCGTTGAAGTGGTTGCCGACGTGCCCCCGCACCCAGCGGAACCTCACGGGGCCCGTGCGTCCGGCGATTTCGCGGTCGATGTCGCGGACCAGATCGAGGTTCTTCACCGGAGCACCCGACGCTGTCTTCCAGCCCTTGCGCTTCCAGCCCGGCAGCCACTCGGACGCGCACTTGATGGCGTACTGCGAATCGGATTCGATGAGCAACGGGTCGGGGCCCGGATGAGCGCGGAGTGCTTCGAGCAGCGCCCACAGCTCCGCGATCTGATTGGTACCGGAGCGATCACCACCCGACGCGCTGGGGCCTTCGTGATTGACCCACGCCCACCCGATGGCGCCACCGGGATTGCGCAAACAGGATCCGTCGGTGCTCACGATGATCATGTGCGAACCATAGCGTCTCCGTAAATCCGATACTTTCCGCCACCTGAATTCAAGTGGCAGGCGGTACAGATCCACGTTCCTCACGGCTACCCGAGACATCCTGCGACACCGCGGGCTCGACCGTGTCCCACACCGACGCTCGAGATGCAGGACGAGGCTTCGATTTGTTCACCCCCTCAGAGGCCGTCGGGGTCGGAACACTATGGCGGACACGACGATGCCGCTGCCTGCCCGGTGTCGGACCGGTCTTGTCCCGACATTTCCGCACGGGGGCATGCATGGTGGTGCGGATCTCCAGACTCCCACCACGTGTCTGGACCGCTTTCCCGCGTCCCAACAATCCGCGTTTGGCGAGGTTCACCCCCGCCACATCATCACGATTCCCACCCACCTCGCAGGTCTGACACCACGCATCGTGATACCCCTTCGGCCGGGCGAGTTCCTCGTTGCAGCCCGGACACAACGATGACGACCCGCGGGCGGGTACCGACACCACCACCACACCCTCGCGGGCTGCAGTATGAGTGAGGGCGTCGGCGGCTTTACGGCGCGGGGACTGCGCCGCCCGATTGTTGTTCACCCGGCCACGCCCACGGGGTTCGAGAGTGGCGAGGTCTTCGACTGCGATCACCGTCGCGTCGGCGGCGACCGCGTACCCGGTGACCTGACGCGCGAAATGGAACGCGAGTTCCCGGTTGATCTTCCCGCGCTTGGCGCCCACGGCGGCGCGATTCTCATCGAGCACGGCGATCTTCGCTTCGAGCTCCGCGCGGAGCTGCGGTGGCGCAGTCTCGGCGAGCCGAGTCAGGCGGGCGGCCTTGCGGTGCAGGAATTGACCTTCGGTCTGAAGGCGAGCCAGCTTGATACCGAGGCCGCGGTCGTCGTAGGTGTAGCCCTGAAAATCGGAGACCAGCCCGTCGCCGGTGTCGGTGGTGATCGCGGCGGCGCCGAGGGTCGACGGTGACCAGTCCACCCCCACCGCGATCGTTGCTGCCGGCAGATTCGTTGCGGGGACGGCTTCGGTGGCGGCGCAGCGCAGCAGCAGACCTCGACCGTCGTGGGTCAGGGTCGGTAGATGCCATCCGGTGATCGGTCGGCCGTGCAGGTGGGGTGGAAGCGCGGCGGTCAACCGCACCGCCCGCCAGTGTGCTCGCCCGGTGGGGGTGGCTGTGGTCGGGAGTTTGACCATCAACACCATCGTGTTGCCGGTGACGGTGAGCTCGGCGAGTTGCCGATCGGCGGCGGCGAGGCGGGCCATCGGGCTGACCTGCGGTGGGGTTTGGATATCGGTGATCCGCACCCGTGTGGAGGGCGATTCATCCGCCGCTGTTTCATCCGCCGCTGTCGATGCAACGGACATCGGTGCACCGGATGGTGCGTCACTCGAGACTTCCTTGCTCGAGGTTGCGCCCGTGCGGCCGATACAGGCGACCAACTGCCGTCGCACACACCGCGCGAACCCCGACGGCACAGACAGCTCACCATCGGCCGGTGCGCGCACACGCCCGGTGACCGGATCGAACCGGGCCGACAGTGCAGCGATCACGGAATCCCGATACGCCGAGGTCCGCAACGTCGCTGTGGCCTGTGCGGTGACCACCCGCGACACCCGTGACGGCACATAACACCCGTCGGGGTAGGTGGGGGTCCAGCCGAGACGGGCGGCGGCGACGTGCCCGTGCTTCGGCAGTGCCCGGCCGTCACCGTCCCGGCCAGCAGCGAGGGCATCGAAAGTGTCGGGGTGCCACAGCCTGGTGAGCAATTCTGTTTCGGCGCCGGTGATCAGGTCGAGCAGCCACCCGACACGACTATCGATGTCGTCGAGTCCGATCGGTTCACCGCTGGTGTCGTCAACCGCGAGGTGGGGGCGGGTGGTGAACGAAAACTGGCGCCGCTCGGTCAGTTCGGTGCCGGCCATCGCGTCCCCCCTTCGTCCCCCGGTTGCGGGCTTCACTGAGGATGCCGCGTGTGTTCTTCCCGGCAGTGCCGGTGTGAGGTGTCGGCGGTGACGATAACGCGGGCCACCGACACGTTCCGTTCAGCCCGCGCCGCGGCATCGCGTTTGGGGTGTGCGCTGCGGGTCGTTCCGGGGTTCGTCCGAAGATCCGCTTCGTCGACGATGCGGTGATCGGAGCAGGTACGACGAGCTGTGAACCGAAACTCCGCCGCGGTGCATGAGAATCTGTACTACGCGGATGTCGAGGTATTCCGCGGTCTCCTCGAGTGGCGGATGGGGTTGGACGGAAGTGTCAGTGAGGATGAGGGAGTACCGTACTTCTCGTCGACTGTTGTGAGCCGTCCCCGTCCGACACCGGCGAAACCCGTGTTCAGTTCCCGGGAGTACGGTGATTCGGTGCCCACGTCCACATTCGAAATGGACACCCGTATAAGAGTGCCATGGCCCGTCGACCTCGTGTCGACGCTTCGGCCTCTCCAGCGTGGCGCGTGGGATCCATGTCACCGCACCGACGGCTCTGGCGTGTGGCGGGTGTCTCGGATGGAGTCCGGTCCGGTGACCTACCGCCTGACCCAGGACGGCCCGAACGGAGCGCACGCCCGGTTGTGGGGTCCGGGCTCGGCAGAACTGCACGAGCAACTACCCGCCCTCCTCGGCGCACACGACGACCCGTCCGGCTTCGCACCCGAGCATCCCGCACTCGTCGAGGCCCACCGGCGATTCCCGGCACTGCGGATCACGCGTACCGGCCGTGTCCTCGAATCGCTCGTGCCCGCCGTGCTCGAGCAACGAGTACACGGCGTCGCGGCGTTCGCATCGTGGCGCCGCCTCGTCACGCGTTTCGGCGACCCCGCGCCCGGACCCGCACCGGCAGGCATGCGCGTGCCACCGAGCGCTCAGGTGTGGCGTCGCATCCCGTCGTGGGAGTTCCACAAGGCGAACGTCGATCCGTCCCGTGCCCGCACGATCGTGCGGTGCGCACAGCTCGCCGACCGTCTCGAGCGTTTGTGCGACGACGCCCCGGACGAAGCCCAGCGGAAGCTGCGGACACTGCCGGGCATCGGGGTGTGGACTGCGGCCGAGGTCGCACAGCGCGCGTTCGGCGACGCCGACGCCCTGTCCGTGGGCGACTACCACCTGGCGAACGTGGTCGGCCGGTCGCTGCTCGGCGAACCCCTCGACGATGCGGGAATGGTCGAGTACCTCGAACCGCTACGACCGCATCGTTATCGAGCGGTCCGGCTGATCGTCGCATCCGGTGGATACTCACAGGTTCCGAAGCGCGGACCACGCACGCCCATCACCGACCACCGCGGACGGTGATAGGGACGCACCTCACGGAACTTCCTTCCCAGACGTCGCCGAACGTAGACTCCGTCCATGCCCGCCACCGTTGCACCGACCGGTCCGGCCCGACTCGAGCATCTGCCCAGTTTCCTGCTGAGCCAGGCAGCGCGGCACATCCACCGCGTCGTGTTCGACCGGCTCGACGCTGCCGATGCCCGCGGGCACCATTACCGAGTGCTCGCCGCGCTGGACGAGTACGGGTCGTCCAGCCAGATCGATCTGGGGCGCCGGTGTGGCCTCGACCGCAGCGACGTCGTGGCCGTCGTCGACGCACTCGTCGACCGGCATTTCGTCGAGCGTGCCCCCGACCCGAGCGACCGGCGCCGGAATATCATCAGCCTCACCCGCCGAGGGCGCAATCGGCTGTTCGAACTCGAGCTGGCGCTCACCGCAGTGCAAGATGTGGCGTTCGCCCCGCTGGAAGCGGATGAACGTGCACAATTCGCTGCGATGCTGACCAAGCTTGTGGGGCATCACTCTCGCGCGGACCGGTAACGTGCCGCTTCCGTGGCCGTAGGCTTGACGGTGCAGACAACCGGAGATCCCGGAGCACTGCCTACGAAAGGACCACGCGTGCAGGCCAAACCGTGCGGCGAATCCCGAGTCATCAAGACCAGCAGGGTTTTTCCCAATGACATCAACGATCACAACACGTTGTTCGGCGGGAAGCTGATGAGCGACATCGACATGACCGCGTCGATCTCCGCGACCCGGCACAGCCGCGCATCGGTGGTCACGGCGTCGACGGATTCTGTGGCGTTCCTCGCACCGGTGACACCGTCCGACTCGGTGTGCCTCGAATCGTTCGTCACGTGGACCGGACGCAGCTCGATGGAGGTGTTCGTGAAGGTCACCGCCGAAGACCTCCGCAGCGGTGACCGCCGGATCGCCGCGACCGCATTCCTGACGTTCGTGGCGATCGACGACGCCGGCCTGCCCACCCAGGTGCCGCCGGTGCTGCCGGAGTCCGACGAGGAAGTCCAGCTCAACAGGTCCGGTGACGAACGAGCCGAGACCCGCCGTGCGCACCGTCGGCAGAGCCAGAAGATGGCCGAATACCTCACCACGAGCCGCCCCTGGTGATCACAGAGGCCGGCGACCTTGATTCGCCGGCTTTCGGAAGTATAGTTCTGCGTATGAAGAATACTGTTCTCGGCAAGGTTGCACTCGTCACCGGCGCCAGCCGAGGAGTCGGCGCGGCCACGGCAATCGCTCTGGCCGACGCCGGATACGCCGTGGCATGCGCAGCCCGGTCGACGCGCGACCACCCTCGACGCACCCCCGGCACGCTCGACGACATCGTCGACACCATCCGAGCCCGAGGAGGCACAGCGATCGCCGTTCCGGTGGACCTGTCGGACCGCGAGCAGGTCGGTGACATGGTCGAGCAGACCGTCGCCGACCTCGGCCGGCTCGATGTCCTCGTCAACAATGCCGGTGTCACCTTCGTAGGCGACATCGACATCCCTCTGCGCCGCCACGACCTCGTGATGGCCATCGACCTCGACGCCCCGCTGATCGCGATCCGTCATGCCGTACCGCACCTGCGCGCGGCCGGTGCCGGCCGCATCCTGAATGTGTCCTCATTGGCTGCGTTGAAGCCGGTCCCGGGACTGATGTCCTACGGCATCGCCAAAGTAGGCCTCGAGCGCATGACCGTCGACCTCGCCCGCCAGCTCGCAGCAGACAACATCGCCGCCAACTGCTTCCGCATCGATTCCCCGGTCGCGTCTGAGGGCACGCTCGCCAACCTGCCGGACGTCGACCACAGCGATTTCGCGCCGAGCTCCGAAGCGGCCGAAGGAATCCTCTGGATGCTCGAGCAGCCCACCGACTACTCGGGCCGGCTCGAGAGCATGACCCACCTCGCACACCGCGAAGGGATCATGCACACGGCCGCGTCCCGGCCTCTGACACCGACCGAAATGTTCACCGGCGTCCACGACGACCAGCCGAACGTGTTCGTGGACGGGTGACGGATTCGGGCCCTCCGGACCCTACAGCGACCGGGCGATAAGGGATTTCATCACTTCGTTCGCCCCCGCGTAGATCCGCTGGACGCGCGCATCCTCGTACATCCGCGCGATCAGGTACTCGCGCATGTACCCGTAACCACCGTGCAGCTGCACGCACCGGTCGATCACTTCGCATTGCTTGTCGGTGAGCCAGTACTTGACCATCGCGGCGTCGGACGCGTCCAGCGTGCCGTGCAGGTGCTTCTCGATGCAGTAGTCGAGGAACACCCGGCTCGTGCGCGCGATGGTCTGACACTCGGCGAGCTCGAAGGCGGTGTTCTGGAATTCGAACAGACTGTGCCCGAATGCCTCCCGCGCCTTGGTGTAACGGACAGTCTCCTCGACCGCGCGTTCCATCGCACCCGCGGCCTGTGCGCCGATGATGAGTCGCTCCTGCACGAGTTGTGCCATGAGCTGACCGAATCCGAGACCCTCCGATTCGCCGAGCAGGTTCGACACCGGCACCCGAACGTCGACGAACGACAACTCCGAGGTGTCCGCCGCGTGCTGGCCGACCTTGTCGAGTACGCGGCCGACCTCGAAGCCGTCGCAGTCACGAAGGTCGACGATCAGCAGCGACACGCCCTTGGCCCCCGCCTTCGGGTCGGTTTTGACGGCGAGCACGATGACGTCGGCCGACGAGCCGTTGGTGATGAACGTCTTGCTGCCGTTGACGACGTAGTGGTCGCCGTCGCGGATCGCGCTGGTCTTGATCGCCTTGAGGTCGGAACCGGCGGTCGGCTCGGTCATACCGATCGCACCGAGGATCTCACCGGTGGCCATTCCCGGCAGCCACGTCGTCTTCTGTTCTTCGGTGCCGTATTCGAGGATGTAGTGCGCGACGATGCCGCTGTGCACCGAGACCCCGAACGCGAGGTCGCCGGAGTAGCCTTGCGCTTCGAACACCGCGAGATCGTGCGCGAATGTGCCTCCGCCACCGCCGTATTCCTCGGGTACCGAGCACAACAGCAGACCCAGCTTGCCTGCCTTCAAGCACACCTCGCGGTCGATGCGGCGCGACGACGCACTCGACACAGAAATGCGCCGCACTCTGCCCGAGCCGATCGTGCGCATGGTCGACGGAACGGAAGGATGGGCGCAACTACGACAGGTGCTCGCCGACGCCCACGACCACGGATACAGTGCCCGCGCCGTGCTCGGCGAAACCGTCGCCATCGGCCCGCTGCGGGGTGCGAAGGACGTCGGCGCGGTCCTGGCCCACCGTGCCCGCACCATCGTTGGACAGTTCCACGACCATCCGGCGTTGCCGCCGCTGCCGATCCGCAGTCTCCTCGACACCGATACCGAGATGTACGAGTTCGCGGTCGAATGCGCCCGCCGCTACACCGAGGCCACCGACCACGCCGCCGCCGACGACACCGGAATCGGCGAGGTGATCCGCCGCTACCGCGACACCTCCGCGCTACTCGAAACGCAGCGAGTCCGCACCCTCGCCACTGCCGCATTCGGAGAAGAGACCGGCAACCGGATCGCTGCGGAAGCCTCCGCACACCTGCTCGCCCGCCAGTTCCACCGCGCCGTCCAAGCCGGTATCGACCCGATCAACCTGCTCACCTGGCACCGCGAGCGACTGACCGAACAGGGCATCGACATCACCGCCGCTGCACTGCGCTCCGACATGGCCCGCCCGTTGACCGAGCTGATTGCCCGCCGAAACGGTGAGTGGCTCGAGGCGCACCACGACACCATTGCGGAGCACCTGCCCACCCTCGCCTTGCAGACCGACGACGAGCGGGCACACACCATCGCCGGACGTATCGAACACATCCACCACATCAGCGGTGCCACCGTCGACGAGATCGTCACCGACCTCGCACAACGGGCCGGGGCCACCGCCCCGGCGACCACATTGCTCGCCGAACTCGACCGCATCGCCGCCGACGGCCGCGACTTCACCCACCCCGACGCACCCGAGTGGATCGTCGCGCCCGTCTCCGGCGCCGACACCATCGCCGCCGACCTCGCCCAGCAGATCCGCCAGGACTACCAGACCATCACCGACCTGCACCGCGACTACCGCGACCAGCTCACCGACGACACCGCCCCGACCTGGGCACAGTCGAGCCTCGGCCCCTGCCCGAACGATTCCGAACACGCTGACCTGTAGCGGGCGACCATCGCCGATGCCGCCGCCTACCGCAGCGCCCACCACGTCACCGACGACGCCACCCTCGCCGGTGGCCGGCCGAACGGCCGCCGCGCAGTACTGGACTGGACTCATATCGAACGCCGCCGCAGCCAACTGCTTGAACAGCAGAAACATCAGCAGCGCAGTGCCGATCACGCCTCGCAGGAACACCCCGGCGTTGTCCGCACTGAGCAGCAGACACGCGGCGTTTCACCTGGAGTTTCCTCGCCTCACACGAGGCGGAATGGCTGGTAGGTAGAGGTCAAATGGGGCAGCGGCACTAGGAGTCGGAGCGGGCCGTGCGGCGGTCTTGCAGGGCAAGGAGGATGGTTTTTAGCTGCGGGAAGGAATCATCAATGCCTCGATGCCCGGAATGGCCATGATGTTCGCCGTCAGACGCGTATCCGATGTGGCGACGAGTGTGTCGAATGAATCGATACCTGTTGCTGCGCACCATGAGTGATCCTCTGGCCACCAATAGTTCGGCGTGACTGCCAACTCGAATCCGTACTCATTCGAATCCGACGCTTCTAACACTTGGAACTCGGCTGTGTCGATCTGGGTCGAGGGCGCCAGATCAAGCAGCCGCCGCGCTTCTGGGTCGTTGTAGCCATTCCAGAGCAAGCCAGTGGATACCGTCGCCAAGCACTCGTAAAGCGGCTCCTGGAATAGCGCAGGCAGCGACCCCTGTTCGGGCGGACAGTCGAACACGTGCTCGACAACATGGTTGGGGCTAGTGCTTCCCGACACGTCATACCAGCTTGAGCCCATGTTCAAGGTGTGGCCAGTTCGTGATCCGATATCCTCCCATCGCACAGGACGATCGTTCAGATAAGCGGGGTGCAGTATGCGAACGGTGTGCGTGAACGCCTGCGCCATCCATCTGTTTCCCGAACGATCAAACACGGCCGGATAGGATCCGTCCCGAATCCAATCGGCACGCTGGGGATTCTCCGCCGGGCGCCACCAAACACCTATCGCCATTGCACCTCCTGGTGAGTACAGGCAAGTCTACGGACGTTGGGATGTCATGCCC
This sequence comes from Rhodococcus sp. NPDC060090, assembly GCF_042729855.1. NCBI lineage: Bacteria > Bacillati > Actinomycetota > Actinomycetes > Mycobacteriales > Nocardiaceae > Rhodococcus > Rhodococcus sp. NPDC060090. The sequence goes on from NZ_JBHWXB010000024.1 coordinate 60,824, forward strand.
CAGGTCGCGCCAACCTCGGAATTTACATTCTCCGCATCGGATCCGATCCTCGGATACCAGGTGGCAGCAATGACGACATACGTGCTTGGAGACGGGACGTACAACCGCACCATCGCGTTCTCATCAATGCCGAATACGCAGGCGGCAGCGGACGGTTTCTCTGCAGCGTCGAAACGTACGCACGGTTCGGATTTCATCGACGACTCATCAGGAATTCCGTCGGAACCAACAGCTTCGAAAAGAACCAAGTCCAAAGTAACCGGAATGGCAGATGTCTCAATTGACGCCTGCAGTGGGCCTGGTGGGACCCGTGGCCATATCATCTCCGCCATTGGCGGATCGACGACGGTGCCGTCGATCCTGTTCCATTCGGCGGATAGCAGCGGCACTTCTGTCCCGTTCGCCGTCATTGATGGAATTGGGCCGCTGATGGTCTGATCATCGACTGGAAGATACGTGAATCCTGGGCTGCTGTCAGCAACCGTCTCCGAAAATTGAGTCTCTTCTTTCGTCGGACTGCCGTTACCGCACGAGCTGACAGTTAATATCATCGCGGAGGCGAGGGCTATTACCAGCGATTGTTGAAGCAATGAACCTTCTCGAAGACATGGTTTCCGCCAGCCGAATACGTCCTATTTCCAATCATGAAGCTACCCGAGAACCGGATCTGATAATCGTAGACGGAGTAACGGCTGCACCAAACTGCAGTTGTAGTGCGAATACGCGGGTAAGGGCTAGGACCAAACTCAGCAGGGTCTCCAGCTTCAGGTAAGTAACTGAACAGAGGGAAGCGCTGTCCCCACCAGCGCAACCGCTTCGTTGCGCCTTCGACCTCATGGTTGGAGAGGCCTGGCGCCGGGCAGTAGGACCGGATTCGGGTATGTATCTGATCTGCGTTGTTATTCGATCCGTGGGGAGTATCTGGTTGTACAGCGCATGAACTGAGGTCTGGTTCGTCTGGCTCATCTTGCCGGCGGAGGGGGCCTACAATCCCATGAAAAGCTGGACGTGGAGATGCCGACTCAGGATCATCCGTGGTAGTGGGTGGTGGCGCAGAAGGAGCGAGCTCCTGATCATCTGGCTGTGGCACCTCTGGTGTCGCCGGAGGTTCTGATGGGCTTTCTTGTTCTAATGGCGGAGGGGCTATTGCTGCGTCAGGAGAAGTTGGATCCCAACCGTAATCTGCCCATCTCGGCCCGCTCGGTTCGATGACATCAGCCGGGTTAACGGGGTCACCCGGTTTCCAGTCTATCGTCGAGCCCTGGAAGTTTTGAGCCCACCCGTCTTCAAACGGGTATTCATTTCCTCGCGGATAGCCGAAACGCCCAGTCTCCCATCCGCGACTTGCCCAGTTCTCGCGGATCGCACCCCATACCGTAAATGCTGTCGGCCCCGTATTAGCCCGGGGCTTTCACGGAAATAACGAGCCGACCGAGTGTTGAAAGCAAAGAATGGTGCCCTGAACTGCGAAGATATGGCTTGTCTAAGGTCATGTC
>NZ_JBHWXB010000025.1:0-56967 GCF_042729855.1 Rhodococcus sp. NPDC060090
ATGACCTTAGACAAGCCATATCTTCGCAGTTCAGGGCACCATTCTTTGCTTTCAACACTCGGTCGGCTCGTTATTTCCGTGAAAGCCCCGGGCTAGCTGACGAGTGCCCAACTTTCGCAACGCTTACTGGTGAGCACAACGTCGCTCGGCGGGATCGTGACTACTGCGGAGCCGTTCGCGAGGGTCTCGCCGAACTCACCGCTGGTGCCGCTGGAACCTTGCCAGCAGCAAACCGATCCACCGCTGTTTCGGCGGGTGCCGAGCCGGACAGATTGGCACACGCCTCTGACAGAAATCGTCCGACGGTGTCGGTGCAGGTCGGTTGGGCCGGTGTGTTTCAGGTCTGTGCCAGTGGGGCCCGTGCGGGACCGTCAGTCCGCTGGTGCGACGTAGTGAGACGCTCGACGACTTCCGCGAAGCTCCAATTGACCCTGCTGCACCATCCGTCGAAGCATCGTGCTCGCAGTGTGGACGCTGATCATGCACAAGTCTGCCGCTTGGGCGCGTGTGATCGACCCGTATGTGGCAACGAATTGTTTCACCATCTGTTCCCTCTGGATCAGATCGGTACCACGAGCACGAACGTAGGCAGGTGGATTGTCGAGTGCGCGATAGACCATCGCAGACAAGTGATAGGTACGGCTTCTTCCGCTACCGCGTGGCTCGATCAGCCCAGATTCCGTCATACGACCGATGCCAGCACGCGTTTCGCCTTCGGCAAGCTCCAGTCGTGACGCAAGCTCAGGGACAGAGAGCCTCGATTCCGTCCGCAACTCGTGGAGCACACGCAGATCGAATAGCCGGAGAGGTGACTTTCCGCGAGCCTCCTGCTCTGCAATGAACCGAGCCAGAGCGAGATCGGCGTGCCCTAGGGGGATGACAGCTTCGACAGAGAACGAGCTGGACCGACTGTAGTCGGGTGCGTCACGACCGATCTTCAGGAGAGAGGAGTAGATCTTATCGATGCCGCGTCCCGAACGCTCGACGAGACCCGCTCGGCGAAATGCATCTGCAAGTACGGGGCTTCGGGGCCGCGACGTGGTAAGAAGGTTGTCCAGTCGTACGCCCGGAGGAAAGCCTCCAGGGCTGGAGACGGTAAAGGCATCCTCAGTGATCACCACGCGTACTGCGCCTGTCGCGGTGTAATCGCGATGCACGAGCGCGTTTGCGATAGCTTCTCGTGCAGCGGTTTCCGGCACCAGCGGCAATGAAACTCGAAGCATTCCAAACTCGACCTCTTCTTCGGTGTTCCATGCACGGAAGGAGGTCAGCAACTCTTGTGCGGTGGTGAACAGTGGTGATCGACTGAACCTGTTCGCCGTGATCGACATGTCCTGGGTCAGGATCTGGAACGCGGTCTCGTGATTGGGCACGAAGCGTTCGACAGCCGGCTGTGTTCCGAACAGGAGGATTGCACCGAGTGAGGGATGAACCTCGCCGCTCAGGTCGACGATGGTGAGTTGTAGTGCCTGACAGATTCCCCGATCGTCGAGGCTTGCGGTGGACGGGTCGGAATTCGAGGCGGTCGCAAGCTGCCGGAAGCGTTGGACTTCTTGGGCGTCGATGTCTGACCAGGTGGCTCCGCGTGCTGGGAGACGTGCGAAATCGACCGCACCACGGTCTATCTCCCGCGCCAGCATCTCGTGGGCCGGAAATGGTACACACTCGGGTGTGCCATCGACTCTGATCGCTCGTTTGAGGTAGCGCCCCTCGGTCGTGCCCGTCACGAAATCCGCATCAGGCACCTCGGTGGCGATCACCTCATGTCCGTCGATCTCGAGTACCGTCGTGGAAGTTTGCAGGATTGGCGAGGTGCGGTTCGCTATGAGTGCATCTATGAGCGTCGGGTTGGTAAGCGCTCCGTGTCGATGAGCGGCTCCAGTGATCCGGCCGTCGTCCTCAACGCCGATGAGCAGCGTTCCGCCGCTTCCATTCGCGAGACAGACAACAGTATTGACCAGCTCGGTATCGTTGAACTTGTTGCGTTCACCGCGCTTGAACTCTGTCGTCAGAGACTCACCTGCTGCGATCAACGTGCGGGCCGTTCGGATGTCCACTCCGCCATGTTACGCATAAGTATGCGTAAGCCGTGGAGTTGTGCAGTAGTTACGCATAAACTATGCGTAACTACGCATAGTTACGCATAAGTGTGTTGCATGGTCGGATGCGGCGCGCCGCCTGACAACCACTGGTGGAGTATTTCCTCGAGTATCTCGCGCTGTCTGTCGCAACCTTCGTGTAGCGTCACGCGGCTCGACACCGATACAGGCACGGCCCGAGCGCGAGGAGGACCAGAGGGTATGGCGGGGAACTTCGACTTCCTGCAGGCCGAGTGGCCGCAGCTGCACGCCGAGGCGAAGAAGGCCGAGCGCGACGCTCTGTTCGACCCGCGCACTACCTGCTTCTACGCGCGTCGCACCGTGGAGCAAGTCGTCAAATGACTGACCGGGTGGAGTCGCTCGATGTGCCCTACAAGGACGATCTCGCCGCACGGCTCCACGCCCCCGCCTTCAATGCTGTGGTGCCGTCTCCGCTGCTACCCAAGATGGATCTCATCCGAGACCGAGGAAACAAGGCGGTCCACGAAGCTCGACCAGTGTCGAAAGACATCGGCCATCGGGTACTTGCCGAGCTTTTCCATATCTTGTCGTGGCTGGCCCGCACCTACGCGACGCCGAGATCGAGGCGAAGGAGCTCGCCACTGCCAACCTCGAGCAACTCATCGCTGAACTCGAGCAGCAGGTCGCCGAGGCGCAGGTCGCCGCCCGCGCCGTACCCGACACACACGACTACAACGAGGCGCAGACCCGCCGCGACCTCATCGATCTGCTCCTGTCCGAAGCAGGTTGGACGCTCGACGACGCACGCGACCGCGAGTTCCCCGTCGACGGGATGCCCGATGAAAGAAGGGGTTCGTCGACTACGTGCTGTGGGGTGCCGACTCGCTGCCTCTCGCGGTCGTCGAGGCGAAACGCACCTCTGTCGATTCACAGGCCGGGCAGCACCAGGCCAGGTTGTACGCCGACCGGCTCGAAGCCATGTACGGGCAGCGCCCGATCATCTACTACACGAACGGATTCGAACACTACATCTGGGACGATTTTCGCTACCCGCCGCGGGAGATCGAAGGATTCCACACGCGCGACGAGTTGACCCTCGAGATGCAGCGACGCAAGAGCCGTAAGTCGCTCGCCACCATCGAAATCCCCAAGCAGATCGCCGGTCGCGCATACCAGGAGAACGCGATCCGGCGGGTCGCGGAACACTTCGAGAACGACGAGCAGCGGGCGGCGCTGCTCGTGATGGCCACCGGTTCCGGTAAGATACGGACGGTCATCGCGCTCACCGACATGCTGATGCGTGCCAACTGGGCCAAGCGCGTGCTCTTCCTCGCCGACCGTGTCGCGTTGGTCAAGCAGGCCGTCAACGCGTTCAAGACGCACCTACCCGACTCCGCGCCCGTCAACCTGCTCACCGACAAGCACACCGAAGGCCGCGTCTACGTCGCCACTTACCCCACGATGATGGGACTCATCAACGAAATGGACGGTGAGCAGCGCAGGTTCGGCCCCGGCCATTTCGATCTCGTCGTGATCGACGAAGCGCACCGGTCGGTGTATCAGAAGTACCGGCGCATCTTCGAGTACTTCGATTCTCTTCTCCTCGGGCTCACCGCCACTCCGAAGAACGAGGTCGACTACAACACCTACAAGCTTTTCAACCTCGAAACAGGCGTCGCGCACCTGACCAAGCACGGCGCCATGGACCCCGGTCTGCTGTACGAGCCGCCGTTCACCGACTACGCGACGCAGGGGCCGGACCAGGTATTTGCGCCCGACCAGGCTCTGCGCCTCGTGCAGGCCATCCGCGCGGTCAACGAGTCCGCCGACGCTCTGAGCGCGTAGCAGCACGGAGGCTACGTCGGAGTTGTGCCACGGATCCCCAACATTTCATGATCTCGCCATCTACTGAAGGTTGGACCCATAAACCTTGATGCCTACGTGATTCGTGAAAGGACTACCGAGCCGATCCTTCGACATCCTCGGCGGAAACACGCAGTGCCACCGGCGCAGACGGATTCTGTCCGGCAGGCGCGTGCTGTGTCGGGTCGACGACGAGGACCGGAACCGGGCAGTGCTCGGTGAGATACGCGGCCACGCTTCCCAGCATCCGGTTCGACATGCCACGTCCGCGTTTGCCGATCACCAGCACGTCGGCATGCTGATCGGTTGCGAACCAGCTCAGACTCTGCCCCGCGGGCCCGGCGATGACGGCGTAACCGACCGGTATCTCTTCGGTGTCCGCGGCCGCGGCCTCCAGGCGTTCCTTTGCCCTGCCGAGTACCTCCGAGTCGCCGTCGGCTCCGTCGTCGTACGACACCACCGCGACGAGTTCGAGCGCTCCGCCGCCCGGGGCGAACAGTTGCCGCGCGGTGCGCAGTGCCTGCTCTGCCTCCTTCGAGCCGTCGAATCCCACCATCACTCGCAGACCGCCGGGTTCCGTGCTGCCCGACCCCCACGTCGCGACCGGCTCCGATGCCACGGACCGAGGATTCCGCTCGATACGCTCGAACGCGATGGGAACGAACAGGGGGCCGAGGATCACCGCGATGAGCGTCCAGCGTGGATCGTGTCCCTTGCGGGCCATCCACAATCCGGTGGCCAGACCGGTGATCACCCACACGCCGAGAAAAACCCACAGTGCCGTCCAGTTCACGGTGTCCTCCTGATGCATGAAGGGGCGAAGTCGAGCCGGATCATGGTGCTCATCGTCCCTGATAGATGTCGGGGGTTCCGTCGCCGTCGTCGATCTGATCGCGTTCGGCGACGCGTCGGTACTCACGGTTACGGATGGTGAGGACGATCGATGCGAGAACAGCGCTGAGCACCGATCCGAAGAGCACAGCTACCTTCGCATGGTCTGCCTCGATCGATCCGGCACCGAACGCGAGATCACCGATCAACAGGGAAACGGTGAATCCGATACCGCCGAGCAGCGAGACACCGAATACGTCGATCCAGCGCACGTCGTCGTCGAGTCGGGCTCGCGTGAATTTCGCCATCAAGTAGGTGGTGCCGAAGATCCCGACGACCTTGCCGACGACGAGCCCCGTCGTCACACCCACGGAAACAGGGTCGGTGAGCGTGGACGTGAGGCCGGAGAGTCCTCCCACCGTGACGCCGGCGGCGAAGAACGCGAAGATCGGCACCGCGACGCCGGCGGACAGGGGGCGGATCCGGTGTTCGACATGTTCGGCGACGGCGATCTTCTTTCCGTTCACATGCCGAGCCACGGGGACGAGGAAGCCGAGCAATACACCGGCGATGGTGGCGTGTACCCCGGACTGGTGGACGAGCCACCACGTGATGAAGCCCAAGGGCACCAGTACCCACCATGCGGTCACACCGCGTTGCAACGCGAAGCCGAATGCGGCCAGGGGAAGCAGCGCGGCGCCCAGATACAGCAGGTTCAGATCATCCGTGTAGAACACGGCGATCACGGTCACCGCGAGCAGGTCATCGACGACTGCCAGGGTGAGCAGGAAGGTCCGCAGTGCCGTCGGCAGATGCGACCCGATCACCGCGAGAACAGCCACCGCGAACGCGATGTCGGTGGCGGTCGGTACCGCCCACCCGTTCAGCGCCTCGGCGCCGCCCTGCAGGTTGATTGCGACAAAAATCAGTGCCGGGGCCGTCATCCCGCCGACTGCGGCGACGATGGGCATCGCTGCGCGCCGGAGATCGCGCAGGTCGCCTTCGACGAATTCGCGTTTGAGTTCGACACCGACGATGAAGAAGAAGATTGCCAGCAATCCGTCGGCCGCCCACGTTCCCAGCGACAGATGCAGATGTAACGACTCCGGGCCGAACGTGGTGTCGCGTAGCGCGTGATACGAGTCCGACCACGGGGAATTCGCCCAGATCAGCGCCGCGAGTGCAGCAAGCAGCAAGAGGGCTCCGCCGACTGTTTCCTTGCGGAGAATGTCCGAGACACGGCGTGATTCTTCCCGGGAACCGCGTGACAGCAAAGGAAGTGACGAGAAGATTCCGGGCATCACACGCCTCCGGATACGGAAAAGGAATCGTTGCGATGGCACGACGGAATCATGAGACCTCCGGTTCGACAGCAGAAAACACTCGCCGACCAGACTTCCCGGCACACCGCTCGTAACCGTACCGCACCGGCGGGCTACCGGTGCGGTACGAGAGGGGTCGACGGTGCGGAGAACCTACGAGGTGGACCCGTAGAGGTCCGTGATCTGCACGGCGTACTTCGCGTCGATCGGCTTGCGCTTGAGCTTCATCGTGGGTGTCAGCTCGTCGCCGGACGGTTCCCAGATGGTCGGGAGCACCGTGTACTTCTTGATCTGCTCCACCCGGGACAACTTCGAGTTCGCCACCTGCACCGACTTCTCGATCGCGTCGAGCACGACGGGATTCTCGGCGAGTTCCTCGTGCGAACCGGACAGACCGTGCTCCTGGGCGAAGGCTGTGAGGGCGTCGGGGTCGAGAGCGAGCAACGCGACGTTGAACGGCCGGTCGTTGCCGATGGCGACGGCCCCGCCGAGCATCGGGCACGCCGCGCGGAGTACACCCTCGATGTTGGCGGGCGACATGTTCTTTCCCGCGGCGTTGACGATCAGTTCCTTCTTGCGGTCGATGAGTCGCACGTAGCCGTCGGCGTCGATCTCGGCGATGTCGCCGGTGTGCAGCCACCCGTCGGAGTCGATCGCGTCGGCCGTCTTCTCCGGATCGTTGCGGTATCCCTTCATGATCAGAGGGCCCCTGACGAGAAGTTCACCGTCGTCGGCCGTCTTGATCTCCACGCCGGGGACCGCTTGACCGACGGTTCCGATGCGAATCGCGCCGGGACGGTTCATGGTCACCACGCATGATGTCTCTGACATGCCCCACACCTCGGAGCATGGGATGCCCAGTGCCAGAACGAATTCGAGAACTTCGGGTGAGATCGCGGCGGCGCCGGTGACGGCGGCGCGAACCTGGTCGAGTCCGAGCTTCTGACGGATCTTCGACAGCACCAGCTTGTCGGCGAGGCCATGCTGCATTTCGAGTGTCTTGGGGACGGGCTTGCCGTCGGACTGCAGCCGCGCGCGTGTGCGACCGACGTCGATCGCCCACAATGCGAGCTTCTTCTTCACCGGGCTGGATTCCTCGGCGAGGGTCTTGTCGATCGCAGCCTTGAGCTTGTACCAGACCTGAGGCACGGCACCGAACAGTGTCGGACGGACACTCGGCAGCACCGCGATTGCCTGTTTGAGATCGTCGAGCGTGGTGATCTGCATGCCGCCGTAGATGCTCGAGTAGTGCGAGCCCCACCGGTTCGCGATGTGCGCATCGGGCAGATACGACACGATCCGGTCGTCGGTGCCGGTGGGCAGGAACGTCGTGGTCGCCTTCAGCTCGGCGAGAAGATTCGCATGGGTGAGCTCGACGCCCTTCGGCGGTCCGGTGGTGCCGGACGTGTAGATGAGGGTGAGCAGGTCGGACGGCTGCACGGCTTTCCGTGCGGCCTCGAAGTCGAACTCTGCATCTGCGGCGGCATCCAGATCGTCGAGCGACAGCGTGCCCTCGGGGTGTGCGTCGATGCAGATCAGATGCTCGACCTTCGTGGCGCCGAGCGCCTGCTGCAGTACAGGAACGAACTGCTCCTCGCAGATCATGACCCGGTTTCCGGCATTGCCGAGGACGTACGAGATCTGTTCGGACGTAAGCGAGTTGTAGATCGAAAAAGGTGTCGCGCCCAGGTGGAATGCTGCCGTGTCGACGAGGTGGAACTCCGGCCGATTGGTGAGCATCAGTCCGACGGTGTCGCCGTGCCGGACCCCGAGCCCGGCGAGTCCGGCAGCGAGTTTCTCGACGCGGTCGGCGTACTGACGCCAGGTGTATCGGACGGAGTCGTCCGGTGTGCGCAGCGCGATGCTGTCGGGATACGCCGAGGCGGTGGTCTGGAAGGCATCACAGAGGGTGGACGGTGCACTGTCTCGTGGTGTCATGTTCGCTCCCGGGAGGAATGGTGCGAAAAGCGTAAAGCGGACTGCGCACGTTCGTGGTCGGATTGGTGTGAAATCTTGGGGTGCAGCGGATCCGCGCGACCTACCGCGACGAAACCGGCTCCTGCACGCAGGTACGACTGCGGATGCATCATCAGCAGTGGGAACTGGAGGAGCAGCAGCGGAGAATTGCCGAGCAGCAGCAACGTATGGCGCATGGTTGCCGGTGTGGATCATCCACGCCGTCATCGTCGCTGTGAAGAACTGAGAATCAGCGGCGGTGGCAGCTGGTTGTCGGACGGGTCGTCAGGGGCGCTCGAAATGCTCCTGGCGACCGAGCTTGCGCAGCCGCACCCACTCGCGCAGACCCGCCGGGTCGCGTCGGGTGACCAGGAAGTACCAGCCGAACCGCACCCACTCCTGAGGCAGCAGACGCCGCAGCCCGGGCTGCGACAGCAGGTATCCGCGGTTGCGGTAGGTGAAGTACCGCTTGACGTCGTTGTCGGGGAACTGGGTGTGCATCCGGCCGCCGAGGATCGGCTTGAACTCGTCGGCGCCGTCGGGATGGAGATACGCGGTCTGCAAGCACGTCCCGAACGGGAGACCTGAGCGCACGAGCCGACGGTGGACCTCCACCTCGTCGCCGCGCACGAACAGTCGCAGGTCGGGCACGCCGACCGCCTCGATCGCTGCCGCCGTGAACAGGGCACCGTTGAACAGCGACGCAATACCCGGCAGCAGGTCCTCGTCGCCGAGTTCATGACGCCACCGCCGCCACACCACACCGCGACGAAGCGGGAACGCCAACCGGTCGGGCTCGGCGATATCGCACACCACCGGGGACACCTCGGCCAGGCCGTTGCGCTGCGCGCAGTCGAGCAGTGTCGCCAAAACCTCGTCGCCGTCGGGGCGACCGTCGTCGTCGGCGAGCCACACCCGGTCGGCGCCCAGCGACAGCGCGTACAGGATGCCGAGCGCGAAACCACCCGCACCGCCCAGATTGTGCTTCGACCCGAGATAGGTCGTGGGCATCCCGACCCCATCGACGAGCGCACGCACCTCGTCTTCGTCCGCGTTGTCCACCACGACGAGGTGATCGAGCGGCCGCGTCTGTGCCGCCAGCACCTTCAGCGATTCGGCCAGAAGTTCCCGTCGGCGATGGGTGACGACGACGCCGATGATGCGTTCGTCAGGCACCGTTACCGCCCGGCCCGGAGTTGGCGGCGCTTTCACGTTCGAGTTCTTCGAGGACGGTGTGCACATGGTCGCCTGCGTCGTCGCCTTCGTAGGCCCGCACCACGTCCTCGATGCCGCCCTCCTTGCGGATCCGGCCGTGATCGATCCACATTGCCCGATCACACAGCTGCGCGAGGAACTCGTTGGAGTGGCTCGCGAAGACGAGGATGCCCGAGCGCGCAACCAGCTCTTGCAGCCGGATCCGCGCCTTCTTCATGAACTCGGCGTCGACTGCGCCGATGCCCTCGTCGAGCAGGAGGATCTCCGGATCGATGCTGGTGACCACACCCAGCGCGACACGCACGCGCATACCCGTCGAATAGGTGCGCAGCGGCATCGACAGGTAGTCGCCGAGCTCGGTGAACTCGGCGATCTCGTCGACCTTCGCGAGCATCTGCTTGCGGGTCATGCCGAGGAACATGCCGCGGATGAGGATGTTCTCGTAGCCGGAGATCTCCGGATCCATACCCACACCGAGATCGAACACCGGCGCGACCCGCCCACGCACCCGCGCCGCGCCGCGCGTCGGCTCGTAGATACCGGACAGCAGGCGCAGCAACGTCGACTTGCCGGCACCGTTGTGCCCGACCAGGCCGACGCGGTCGCCTTCCTTCAGCGACATGGTGATGTCGCGCAACGCCTCGACGACGACGACGTCGGAGTCGTTACGGCCGATCGCGCCGCCCGCCTTGCCCAGGAACGCTTTCTTCAGCGACCTGGTCTTGGCGTCGAAGATCGGAAAGTCGACGCATGCGTCTCGGGTTTCGATGCTGACTCGGCTCACGATGCTGCTCCAGACGCTGACACGAGTTTCGAGCCTACCGGTCCGCTTCCATGGGCCGACGCCTACAGGTACTGGCCGGTGCCCGTGTGACCGTGACCCTGCTGATCATCGAGCCCGCTCTGAAGGTTCAATCCGGGAGGCAGCGCGCCCTGACGCATCTGCTCCAGCTGCGCGCGGGCCGCCATCTGCTGGGCGAACAACGCGGTCTGGATACCGTGGAACAGGCCCTCCAACCAGCCGACGAGCTGGGCCTGAGCGATGCGGAGTTCCGCGTCGGACGGCACGGAGTCTTCGCTGAACGGCAGTGCGAGCCGCTCGAGTTCGTCGCGCAGTTCGGGCGCGAGGCCCTGCTCGAGTTCCTGGATCGACGAGTGATGGATTTCCTTGAGCCGGGCACGGCTCGCATCGTCGAGGGGAGCGGCCTTCACTTCTTCGAGCAGTTGTTTGATCATCGTGCCGATTCGCATGACCTTCGCGGGCTGCTCGACCATGTCGGACAGGGTTTCGCCGGATCCCGCCTCGCCTGCGGGGGCCTCCTCATCGGAACGAGGCATTCCGCCTTGTCCCTCGTCGCCTCGAGGAACGCGGACGGGCCGACCGTCCGGGCCGATCACCAGAACATCGTCATTCTCGGGATGCGTCATGGGTCAATTCTGGCCTCTCCCGGGGATCGCTGCGGCGCCGACCCGATCGATGAGCGGAATGTCCGCGATTTCCCTGTCCGAGGGCTCCGACCGGTCGAGCATTGCCCGGGAGTGCGCAACCGCCGATTGACTCCAAGATTTAGAGTGTCTGCCATGGCTTACGACGTTGCCCGGATTCGGGGGTTGATCCCCTCGCTCGGCGACGGTTGGATCCACCTCGATCCTCAGGCCGGCATGCAGATCCCCGACGCGGTGTCGCGCACCGTGTCGACGGCGTTCCGAAATGCTGCAGGATCTGCGGCCGGCCGGCATATCTCGAACCGTCGAAGCGCAGGGATTCTCGACGATGCACGCACCGCTATCGCCGACGTCGTGGGCGGCGACCCAGCTGCCGTCGTCCTCGGACCGAGTCGCGCGGTGCTGCTCGCCTGGTTGGCCGAATCACTGAGCCCGCGGCTCGGGCTCGGCACCGGCATGGTCCTCTCACGCCTCGACGACGAAGCGAACGTGGCGCCATGGCTGCGGGTGGCGAGCCGTTACGGCGCGCAGGTGCGATGGGCCGAAGTCGAGATCGAGACGTGTGACATGCCGGCCTGGCAATACGAGGAACTGATCACCCCGACGACGCGCCTGGTCGCGTTGTCGGCGGCCTCGTCGATCGTGGGATCGGCGCCCGACGTCCGCGCGGTATCCGACCTCATACACGAGGTGGGCGGTCTCATGGTCGTCGACGCCGCGGGTGCCGCGCCGTACGCCCACCTCGACATGTCCGATCTCGGCGCCGACATCGTCACCATCGACGCGGCCGCCTGGGGTGGACCGCAGATCGGGGCGTTGGTCTTCGCCGATCCCGCGCATCTCGACCGGATTCCCGTGATGTCGCTCGACGCGCAGGCGCGCGGACCGGAACGCCTCGAAGTGGGCGGCCATCAATATGCGTTGCTCGCAGGCGTCACCACGTCGATCGACTTCTTGGCCGCCCTCGACGACGAGGCCACAGGCACCCGGCGGGAGCGGCTCGAGGTGTCCATCAGCTCGATGCAGCACTATCAGGACAAGCTCTTCGACCGGCTCCTTCGCCAACTCGACAGCCTCAGCGGCGTCATGGTGTTCGGGCGGGCGTCGAGCCGGGTGCCCACGATCAGCTTCACGATCGACGGTGTGCCCGCAGACAAGATCGCCGCGCACCTCGCAGATCGCCGCATCGCGACCGTCGCGAGTGCGCGCGGAACGAGCCGATTGCTCGACTCACTGGGAGTGAGCGACGAGGGCGGCGCTGTCAGCGTCGGCCTCGCGCCCTACACCACAGCGTTCGAGATCGACCAGCTCGTCCGGGAACTCCGCAACTTCTGAGCGGGCAGCTCGTCTACCTGCGGTCGATCTTCAGTACCACCTTGCCCACCGTCTCGGGGGAGTCGAGCAGTTCGTGGGCCTTGGCTGCTTCCGTGATCGGAAGTTCGGCGTGCACGATGGGCTGAACCTTGCCCTCGGCGACCAGCGGCCAGAGGTGTTCTTGGACGGCCGCAACGATGGTGCTCTTACCCGACTTGCCGGTGTCGGGTCGGCCGCGCAGGCCCGTTGCGGTGACGTGGCCGCGCTTGGCGAGCAGCTTGCCGAGATTCAACTCGCCCTTGGCGCCGCCCTGCATCCCGATCACCACCAGCGTGCCGTCGGGTGCGAGGACATCGATGTTCCGCGACAGGTATGCCGCACCCATGTTGTCGAGGACCACGTTCGCTCCGCCGTAGGCTTTCTTCACCTCGACGACGAAATCCTGGTTGCGGTAGTCGATCGCCAGATCGGCGCCCAGCTCGCGGCAGCGGTCGAGCTTGCCGGCGGATGCCGTGACCACCACCGTGGCGCCCAGCGCCTTGCCGACCTGGATGGCGTGTGTACCGATGCCACCGCCGCCACCGTGCACGAGCAGGACATCCCCTCGGCCCAGGCCTGCGCTCATCACGACGTTCGACCACACCGTGCACGCGACCTCGGGCAGTGACGCTGCCACAGCGAGGTCCATACCTTCGGGTACCGGAAGCAACTGCGAAGCGGGAACCACGACCTGTTCCGCGTATCCGCCGCCGGTGAGCAGCGCGCAGACCCGATCGCCGATCTTCCAGCCCGACACTCCCTCACCGAGCTCGGCGATCACACCGGAACACTCGAGCCCGAGGATCTCGCTCGCGCCAGGGGGCGGCGGATACAGACCCCGGCGCTGCAGAAGGTCGGCTCGATTGACCGCGGTAGCGGCGACATCGACGAGAACCTGGCCGGGACCGAGCTCGGGGTCCGGCTGCTCGATCCACTGGAGAACTTCGGGCCCACCGGGTTCGGTGGCGACGATTGCGTGCATGACGTCGACGCTATCGTGACCGGCTCGCGATATGGCAATGACTCGCGCACCGCTGCTCCCGGAATACCTGGCGGTAACTTTTCGCGCATGTCCGTGATTACACTTCCCGCGTGACCGGCGAACATGACACACCGAACTGGCTGACCGCGGAGGAACAGAACGCGTGGCGGCGGTATATGGACGGCAACAGCCGGCTCATGGAAGTGCTCAATCGAAATCTGCACGATCAGCATGGGCTGTCTCTCGCCGAATACCGGATCCTGGTCATGCTGACCGAAGCCGAAGAGGGCTCGGTGCGAATGAGTGAACTGGCCGACGGCGTGTTGTCGTCCCGCAGTCGCCTCACTCACCAGATCCGGCGGATGGAGTCGGACGGAATGGTCGTCCGGAGTTCGTGCCCCGACGACGGTCGTGGCGTGCTCGCCACGATTACCGATGAGGGCCGCCGTCGCCTCGCGGAGGCTGCTCCCACCCACGTCGACGACGTGCGCACCAACCTCATCGACCTGCTCAGCAAGAGCGAGTTGGCCACGCTCGCTCGCATCTTTGCGCGCGTCGACGGAGCCCTCGCCGACAAGTAGCTCAGTGATGAGGTTAGGATTTGGCACGGAAGCGTGGCAGAGCGGCCGAATGCACTCGCCTTGAAAGCGAGCGTCGTGAGAGCGACCGGGGGTTCAAATCCCTCCGCTTCCGCCATAGCCCCTCACCTGTTCGAGCAGGTGGGGGGCTTTTTCATGCCTCCACTGATTGATCGGCTGGCTTCGGTGGGCACATTTTGGGCACACCTGCCCCCGAATAGGCATGATCGAGCACGACCGCAACGGCGTCGAGATCCTCGTCGAACAGGTCGCTGTATGTGTCGAGAGTCATCGCCGCCGAGGCGTGTCCGAGCATCCTCTGTAGTGCCTTCACGTTCACTCCCGCCGCGACCGCGAGCGATGCCGCAGTGTGCCGAAGATCGTGAGGAGTCACGCGTTCGATTCCCGCGCGTCTCACTGCCAGCTCGAACCATCCGCTGTGGCTGACCGGTCGGCGCATGTGCTCGCCGTCGCGGCCGGGGAACACGAGATCCTCACGTCCGCGTCCCTCGCACTGCTTCGCCACCGCGTCGAGGACGAAGGCCGGCACCGGCACGGATCGGACCTTGTCGCCCTTCGTGGTGCCGACGACGTGTTTCATTCGGACCTGGACCGCGTTCTCGTGGACGGTGAGCCGTCGCCGCAGGAAGTCGATGTCGCGTACCCGTAGCCCGATCGCTTCGCCCCACCGAAGTCCGCAGTAGGCGAGCACCAGGACGAGCGCACCGTTCTGCCCAGCCTCGTGCACCAGTGTCGCAACGTCGTCGGGCGTGAGGTACTTGTGTCGACGCTTCGTCTTCCGTGGCAGGTTCTCGACTCCGCGCGCTGGGTTCTTCGCGATCCGCCCGTTCTTCACGGCGTCGTCGAGGATGCCCGCGAGGATCCCGTACGCGCGGATCACCACGGTGGCCCCGGATCCCTTCTGGACGATCTCCTCGTTGTCGTCGAGCTCGTCGCGTCCCATGTCGGCGATCCACCGTTCGACGGTGCCGAGCTTGCTGTCAGCGATCCGCGTGGACGACCACCGAGGCTCCACATGTGTGCGCCACGATGAATCGATCGCGTTGTACGTCGAGGCTTTCGTGTCGACCTGTTTGCGCGCCAGCCATTCCGGTGCCAGCTCGCCGACCGTGATGCGACCGAGGGACGGCGGCACATATTCGCCGCGCATCTTCTCGACTTCGACTGTGGCGGCGAATGCTTCGGCGTCGCGCTTGGTCTTGAATCCGCGTTTCTTCGATTGGGTGCGGTCGGGTGTGCGGAAGCGAACCATATACCGCTTCCCAGAAGATGTTTCGTACGACTCAATCGTCGCCATTGGTCAACCTGCCCCGCCGGTCCTGCCGCTGCCGCTTCGCGATTACTCGACCTACTGCAACCGGGTTTGAATTCACCTTGCCTGCCTCTTGTTCCGCTCGTACCTGCTCGTACATCACCGGGTTCGATTCACGGAGAAAGACGAGTTCCGCAGCCGGGTCTCGAGTGCGATCCAGCGTTGCGAGTCCCTGCCCCCACTCCCAGATGTCGCGCGCGCGGTACTCGGGCCCGTCGGGCGTAAGTGCCGAGGAGTCTGTCGGGAGGATCAGCGCAAGAGGGGAGACCTTCAGTACGACGGCCAGGGCCACGAGATCGTCGACGTCGATGCGTCGTTCCCCCGCCTCGATGCGTCGCAGACCGAGTTGTGCGATTGGCCGGCCGAGATCGTCGAGCTGTCGCGACAGTTCTGCGTACGTGAGTCGTTGCGCTTCACGGAGCCGTGACACGTTCTGACGTGCGATTTCGCCGATCGGCCCCAATGGATTCTTCTTCTCAGCCATGCAGACAGTCTGGCATATCAAAATGATCGCTCCAAGGTTCATCTTGACTCGCGCCCATTGTATGTGCATAGTGGTCCTTGTCAGGATCATTTTGATATGAAAGTGGTTCACAATGAATCAGAAAGACGGCTCGCAGCTCGCGACCGCTGAGGAACTCGCGGAGTACCTGCGCACGACCACCACCAAGCTCGCCAACGATCGCTACCGCGGTATCGGCCCGAAGTTCGTCAAGCACGGGCGCCGGGTGCTCTACCGCTGGGCCGACGTCTACGCCTGGACGGAAGCGAATCTGATGCAGCGCACCGACGACACGCCGGGTGCGGCGTGACCGCCGCGTTCTGGGTCGACGAGGCCGGCGCCGAGCACCAGATCGACTCGTCTCGTCCCGGCGCACCCGGATGGTCGGTCGTGCACTTCGTCGACGAAGGCATGGCGCTTTCGATGGTCCAGAACCGCCACGTCGTGATCCGCGAGCAAAGAGATGCCCCCGAGTCGGTAGCAGCCGACACCGGGGGCGAGGAATCCACCAACCAGCAAGAAGGAGATTCTGCAATGCAGTCTACCGACAATCCCGCCAGCTACCTCGTCCTACTGATCGCAGCCGGCCTTCACCAGATCGTCGCCCACGCCCCGGACTTCCAGGGAGCGATCGCGCTGATCAACGCGGACACAACCCGACGGTTCGGCTGGGACGAGATCGAGCACACGGTCACCACCGGCGACTACGTCCGCATGACCACCACGGTCGGTCTCGAAGTCGAATACCGCATCCTCCCGCACGACCAGCCGGTGCCGACGGACGAACCCACCGTCGACCAGGTCGAAGCCGCCACCGACGCCCTTGGCGCACTGACCGAGGAGGAGCAGCTCGACGGCAACCTCGTGGTACTCGCCCAGGTCAAACGTGGCCCGTTCACCGCTGAAATCACCAAGTACGCCCGACGCGCAGAGAACGGCGAGATCGTCCTCGACGAACTTGAGGTAACCATCGACTCCCGAGACCAGGCCGGCGGGCAAATGTTCTCCGACCTCACGATCCTCGACGGCCAGTTCGAAGACTTCGCCTACGTCGTCAATGCGATCGCCGCGGAGTATCGCGCGATCGTCGGGCAGGTGAAGTGATGTCCTCCATTTTCGTCGAAGCCTTTGATGCGCCGGTGTCGGCGCGCTACATCGGCAACGTCGGTACCGAATCCGAAATCAGCGTCGCCTTCGGCCGGGATATCCGCGCATACCTCAGCCCGGACGAGGCGCACCGGCTCGTCGACGAGCTCCAGGAAGCATGCCGACAGGCTGCCCGCGCCGAGGCGCGAAACCTCCTGCGCGACGAGGACCAGATCCGCGGTGCTGCTGAAGTACGGGAGGGTCTGTGAGCCTCCTCGAAATCCTGCTGATCTCGATCGTCGCAGCACAGAACGTGGGGCTTCTCCTCGCTCACGCGCACGACCGGCAGATGTGCCGCGACGGTTTCGGTGAGGACGCCACGCGCTCGATGCGGAGGTCGACGACGTGACCTGACGCTCAGATCCACCCGCGCTCAAACGAACCCGCACACCTCGTTGAACGCAAGGGCTGGGAGCCCCGATCCAAGGCTCCCAGCCCCTATTCCCAGAAAGGACGCCGACCAGTGCGTCAAGATCATCGTATTCGATCCGAAGCTGTCACACCCGACCCCGATCCTGTCGCCGGGCTCGACGCCGAGGCCCGCCTCTACGGCGCGCGCATCGCGACCCGTTGCAGCGTGTGCGGGCGCTGGCTCGTCGCCCCCAAATCCCGTGCCGCACATGCCGGTCCGAAATGCCAGAAGGGTGGTGCAGCGTGACAGCACTCGACCGCATGCGTGACCGCTGGAATGACCAAGGGCTCGTTTGGAAGGACGGCCCCGGCGACACCGCATCCGCGCAAGCTCCGGGACACTCCGCCGACGACCGGTCGGTGACCTTCCGACAGATCAGCGGTCAGGTTCTCATGAACTCACACGCTGACGACAAGGTGACTGTGCTCGACGCGGTCGGGTTGACTATGCGCGACCTGTTCGACGACCCGGCTGGTACGAGCTACGACTACCGCGACGGTCGTACCGTCTTCCGCACCTACGACGACCGTGGGCGCAAGAAATTCCGGCAGTCGGGCAACACGAAGGGTCGCGACCTGTACCGCGTCGAGAAGCTCGACCAGGTCGTAACCGGCACACCCGTCTACGTCGTCGAGGGCGAGAAGGACGTGCACGCCGTCGAATCCATCGGTGGCGTCGCGGTGTGCTCCGCAATGGGCGCAGGAAAGGCCGGCCTTTTCGACTGGTCCCCACTGGCAGGGCACACCGTGGTGATCGTCGCCGACAACGACGAGCCCGGACGTAAGCACGCGCTGCAGGTGCACGAACTCGTCGATCCGATCGCTGCAGGTGCAGTCATAGCGACCGCGACCGCGGGAAAGGACGCCGCCGACCATATCGCCGCGGGGCACGGACTCGACGAACTCGAGCTCGTCGACCTCGGCGGGCAGGCAGGCCGACGACTGAAGGTCACCCGCGGTGCGGACGTGAAGATGCAACGCGTCCGTTGGATCATGGAGGACTGGATCCCCGCGGGTTCACTCACCCTGTTGGCCGGCCGAGAAGGTCTCGGTAAGTCCACGATCGCCGCCGAGATCTGCGCCCAGGTCACCCGCGGCACGCTCGAAGGGGAATTGCACGGCACTCCTCAGAACGTGCTGTACGTCCACTCTGAGGACTCGCGGGAGTTCACAGTCGCGCCACGGCTCAAAGCGGCAGGGGCCGACATGAACCGCGTGTTGTTCGTCGACGTGGAGACCTCCCACACCGACACCGGGACATTGATCCTTCCCCTCGACACCCTGGCGCTCGAAAAGGTCATCGCTCAACACAATGTCGCGTTCGTCGTCCTCGACGCCGCGACGTCGAGCATGTCGTCCGAGCTATCCGGCAAGGACGACCGGGCAGTCCGGCAGTACCTCGAACCACTCGCGCAGCTCGCCTCACGGCAAGGCTGTGTGGTGTTCGGTCTGTGCCACTTCGGAAAGCGAGACGGCGCCGACACCGGAAAGCTCATCCTCGGTTCGATCGCATGGTCTCAGGTCGCCCGGTCGGTGCTCTCGGTTGCCAAGGACGAAGAGGACGACAATCTCGTCGTCACGAACACGAAGGGCAACCTCGCACCCCGTACCCGGTCAATGAAAGCCGAGATCAAGTCGACGACCATCACGACCGAGGACGGGCCCGCGGAGGTCGGTGTACTGAAGTGGCTAGGGGAGACCGATAGGGATGCTCGGGAGCTTCTCGCTGAGCCGGACGGCACCGACCGCGAGGATCGCAGCGAAGCCGCAGCATGGCTCGAGGACTACCTCACCGAAAACGGGCGCACCGCCGCCAAGGACGTGAAGGCGGACGCACGAAAAGCCGGCCTCTCAGAGCCCACGATCAAACGAGCCGCGAAGTCGCTCGGGGTCGTTTACGAGATGGCCGGCTTCCCGCGGACGTCGCTCTGGTCGCTGCCGATGCAGTCGGATCAGTGGGATCAGTCGGGCCTTACACGTGAGCCGACTGAGCCGACTGAGCCAACTGGGGCTGACCAGGGGAAATGCTGTGAGCCGACTGGGGCAGAAACACAGTCGGCTCACGCTCCCGTGAATGAGCCCACTGGTGATCCGACTGCAGAACGGCATCTCACGATCGTCGATTCCGGACCGGCCGCGTGCCCGATCTGCGGTACCGAACACCGCGGGAAGGCTGCCCAGTCGCACCAAGTTTGTGCCGGGTGCATCGCCGCGCATGGCTACCCGACGGCGTGCAGTCGATGCGGCAACTCCCTGCCGCCGAAGTTTGGGTTCACCCTCCACCACAGTTGCCAGAAGGAGATGACCGCGTGACCAAACGACAGCCGCGCTCGAAGTTCCCCGCGAAGGTCGACCTCCTCGAGCGTCTCGTCGATCCTCGCCTCGAAGGTGCCCGCTGCGCCGGAAAAGCCCCCTGGTTCGATGCTGAGCTTCCCGAGGAGGAGCCCGAACACCGATCGTCGCGACTCAGTTGGGCCGCGAACCAATGCCGCCAGTGCCCAGTGCAAGCAGCCTGCCGAGTCGCAGCTGTCGAACAGGACCATCCCCGCGGCGTCTGGGCCGCTGTCGCGTACGGCATCGAAGGACGACCGAAGGTAGGTGCCGCATGAAACGCGCCGCAGTCCCCGACGTGCCCCACCGCATCCACGTGTCATCCGATCGCGTCGTCCTCGAACTCGGACACGACCACTACGCACTGACCGACGCCGAAGCAATCGAACTGGCAGACCTCCTCGTCGACGCCACCGAAAAGCTCACCTCCCGGATGGAACGCCGATCATGACCCCACCCATCCAACGACTCGCACCCGACGTACTACTGCTCACCGGCGACGCCATAGGAGCACTCGCCTACGCCGTCGCCGTCACCCAACGAGCCCGCGCCCGCAACGGCCTACCAGCCTCACGTGCCCTCGCAGCCCTGGCTTCCGCAGCAGGACAAGCGGACACGCAATCCACACCCGCCCTCGACACTGACGAGGAACTCATCACCACCGAGGAGACCGCGCGAATGCTCGGCATCAGCAACCGCCAAGCACGGCGCCTCGCCCCACAACTCGGCGGCCGACTCACCGGCGGCCGATGGCTACTCGACCGCCGCGCCGTCCTCGAACACCAAGAAGGAACCGCAGCGTGAAACCCACCAGACACGAACTGCTCGACGCGCTCGCCGCCATGACCGACGACGAACTGCGCCGCACCGTCAGCGAAGCCCGAGGCGTCGACCCCGGACCCGCCAACATCCGCGACCTCATCCACCGCGAACTCAACCGCGAACCCGAGACACAGCAGCAACCCCAGGACCAACCCCTCGCCCTCAACGACGACGACGGCCTCGCCCGCATCATCGGCGCCAAACTCGCCCACCCCACCGACGCCTCGCGGATCACCCGCGACCTCAACCAGTAGGAGATCCCCATGCTCGGACAACACCCCCTCGAACACTTCCGCGAACAGGTCGACATCATCGCCGCCGCAGGCGCAACCATCCCCGACACCTACACCGCCATCCACACCCGATGGGTCGACTACCTCGAGACCCTCAACCCCGCTGGACAGCAACTCATCGACGCGATCATCGACCCCAACATCGACGCAGACCTCGACATGCTGCGAGCCCTGGCCCTCGCCGAGAAGGCCCCAGCCACCGACAAAGCCGACCTGTCCAACCAGATGCGCGGACCCGTCCTGCTCGCCCTCAGGCAGGCATACGAACCTCAGGCCGCAGCGAACTACCGACTCCTTGCCGACCGGTTCACCACCACCGCAACCGACTTCACCAAAGCCGTCCGCACCATCGACCCCGACAGCAGCGCAGAGCAGATGGCCACCCAACCCGACAAGGCACGCAAAGCCTGGGCCGACGCATCGATCCTCGCCCTCCAACTCGACCAACAGATACCTACCCTCGCCACAGCCGCAGCCCTCGCCGGCCTCCGCATCAACGGCAACGACGCACACCTGGGCCTGACCTGCGACACCACAGGACTGCATCGACGCCGAGTCTGGGAAGCATGGGAGACCGACACCGGACGCACCACCAAGTGGGGTGCACTCGTCACACTCGGAGTCACCCTCCGAGCAGCCAGCCTCGACGAGTACGAGCACTACCGCCGGCCCGCACCCATCGAAGTGAAGTACGTCCGAAGCGGCGGGCAGTACGCCGGATCCGTCCGCGTCGAAGTCGACCCCGAAGACGAGCTGGTCTAGAGACTTCCCTGCGTGGCCACTCCTTCCACGCAGGGAAACAGGACGGTCGCCTGGCTCCTCTCCTGGCCAGGCGACCGGCCACGTGCCTCGCTGGCCCACCCGGGGCCCCCGCTGGCAGCCACCACGGCCCACCTCTGGCATTGGGCCAATCCCTCCCCGCCCTCGAAAGGACAGGACCTATGAGACCGAAGTGCCCGCCCCGGACCGGGGCCGGTGGCCGAAAACTGTGGGCTGCCGTCGTCGATGTGTACGAACTCGCCGAACACGAGCTGCAGGTGCTTCGAGAAGCGGTGCGCACGGTCGACCAGATTGATCGTTTGCATGCGATCGTCGAGGCGGATGGGGTGATGCAGGAGTCGCCGCAGGGACGTCGGGTGCATCCGGCGGTGGCGGAGATGCGTCAGCAGCGCATTGTGCTGGCTCGGTTGCTGGCTGCGCTCAAGATTCCCGACACGGACGCCGGTCAATCGGCTGCTCCGGTGCGGGGTGTCTATCAGATTCGGGGTGTGGGGTGAGGCGGCGTGTTGATGATCGGCCGGCGCAGGTTCCGCCGATCTTGTGGACGTTCGATCCGGCTGAGTGGTCGGGGTCGCCGGCGGATCGGGTGCATGCGTGGTGTGCTGCTCGGCGGGAATGGGCGCGGGGGAATCCGTGGCCGGGTGGTGCGGTGGCGTTGGTACGGGAGAATCAGCGGGTGCGAAGCCGGGAAACGTTCGCCCGCGACGTTCGGTGAACTGGTGTTGAATCTGATCAGGTCGGGTCGGTACGAGAGGGGACACGTTGTCTGTCGAAAAGATGCGTGAAGAGGTTGCACTCGAGTTGCTGGAGAAGATCAGGGTGGCGGCCATGGATCCGAACAATGCAGATCCTGGGTCGTTGAAGACGCTCGCTGAGACGTTCGCGTTGGTAATCGAGGCCGGCCCGAAGCGGTCCCCGAAGAGTGGTGGCGCTTTCGTCGGTTGAGGCCCGCACCGTACCGGCCCCGTCTCCCCATCGTGGGGCCGGTTTCGTGCCTCCCCGTCGAGTCTGTGGTGCGCTGAGAAAAAACGCCGCGGCCTTCGTCGGTGATCTGAGTCCTCGTTGGACTACGGATTAAGCGGCGGTGTCCGCTGTTGCCGGCAGGTGTGATGAAAGAGTCCACCCGACTGAAGTGGACTTGAGTAAACTAGTGCATACTGTGCTGACCTTTGGAGAGGGGAGCGATTCGTGAGCACCAAGCAGAATGCACCTGCGGCGCGTGTGGATGTGACCAGCGTTCGCCCTGGACAAATTGACCGTATGGTCCGTCAGCACACTCGGCCCTCGGAAGTTGCCCGCGCCGCGGTTGCCCGCGTTTCAGCTCGTCGTAAGTGAGCGACACGCCCCTGTCGGTTCCACTTACCGAACAGCACCAAACCAATTTTTTCGACTGCGGTGAATCCAAGCTTGATAACTGGCTCGACACCCATGCGCTGAACGAGCAGCGCGTCGGCAAGTCGCGCACACACGTGTGGGTCGACGCAGGTGGCGAGTATGTGGTCGGCTACTACACCCTGTCGCAAACGACGGTCCGCGAGACGGAGGATGAGCCCGGGTTGTTTCGGAAGATCCGTCCGCCGAAGTACCGGGGTGAAGAGGCTCCTGGCATCTTGGTCGGCAAATTCGCTCTCGACAATGATCTTCAGAACAAGGGTCTTGCACTGGATCTGCTTGCCGATGCGTACCTGAACGCGTACGACGCGGTTAGCCTCGTCGGCGGTGTGTTCCTGGTGATCGAGCCCAAGCAGAACCGGGATCGGCTGCGGAAGCTGTACGAGACTTTTGGCTTCCAATCGATCGAAGGTTCGAACCGCATGTTTCTCAACTTCGAGGATTTCAACGAGGGCACTCCGATCGACGCCTGACGTCCCGCAGATGAACGGTATGCCGACCGGTCCCGAGCGCGGGGATAAGCCCGGTTTGTCGCTCAGCGGAGGAGGTAGGGAAGCGCTGAGTACGACCGCTACGGCTGAACGGGCTGGTTAGCCCTTAACATCCAATGCCAAGTATTCTGCGCGCTTCTCGTTGTACGCGTCCTTGTCAATCGTCTGAAGGAGTTCAAGCGCCACATCTACTCGACCCTTGATCCAGCCGATCTGACGAGTGCTCGGCTCGGAGCTGTTGGCCTCAGAAACCAATTGATCAAACGCCTTAGGAAGAACCCCGGCCGTGATGGAATCCCTGAGCGTCTCAAGTGTGAGTTTCGCGTTGATCATGGGCAGAAGTATGCACCATATAGAACGCGTCCATGGATGAACTGATTTCCAGGTCCGCCTCGCCGGGCACATTTTGGGCACACCCGCTGTCGATTCGGTGCGATTGGGTGAGATCTCCGAAGTGGCGAATCTGCAGGTAGAAGCGTTTCATACCTTCTGACCTGGACGTCCGGGAGAGTTCAAATCCCTCCGCTTCCGCTCGATGGAACGGCTCCGATCCGGGTTATATCGCCTGGTCGGGGCCGTTTTTCTGGTTGGGGCCGTTTTCTGTTCGGGGTTGTGGTTGTCCGTGACACGCTCGACGTCGGCTGCCTCGATCCACCGATGAGCCTTGGGTGGGCCGTGCCGCGGTTACGGCGATGGTCAGGCGACCGCGACTGGTGGCGGTGCGTGCGGGCACATGGATCAGGTGCGGCGGATCGTGGCCAGTGCGTCCAGCAGTGGGCCTCTACACGGTCCTCGCCGCACGGATAACCACAACGCCGAAACCTGGTGTTCCGACTGCCGTCCCCCTCGGCGCCGCTGACCCTCTCGTCGGGTCGATCTCGCGATCGCACTCGGACTAACCTGACCAGCCACCGGCGCCAACCATCACCACAGAACCCTCCGGTGACGACGCTCCAGCCGCACTATTGCTTTCACGCCGTAGTGCAGTTCACCAGCCGCATCTCTGCTCAATTGCTGCAACGCCGTTCGACAGGACCCGGCCCTGGCCGTCGCGGTGGGCAGCGAGGGCATCGAAATGGGGCAGATCGAGAGCCTCGACACGCAGGTTCCAGGCGCGACGAGCCCCGAAGAGACTGTTGTTCGCGCTCTCGAGAATTTGGACAAAGGGCCGAGGTGTCTTGTGGGGGAGCAGTTGCAGCAGTCGGAGCAGTATTTCTCGACGATGACGCGGAACGAAGCCGTTCGTGTGATGGCCGAAGCCACGCGCTCACTCAACACCGCTGCCAAGTAGGCGGACGCAACACAGCCACCGGCCCCAAGGCACGGGTGTGCCTTGGTAACGGTGGCTGTTGTCGTGTTCTGTTGTGGAGTTAGGCGACCAACTCCGGTCTGTTCCCCGGGATCGGCGTGCGGAACACATCCACACTCGAGGGTGGAATGAACTGCGGCCGACGCTCGTCGGTCATCTCCACTTCCCACTCGGTGTGGTGCATCAACCGGTGGTGATGTCCGCATAACATCACCAGATTGTCGAGGTCGGTATCGCCGCCGTCCACCCATTGGGTCAGGTGATGGGCATCGGCCCATGCCGGCGGTGTCGAACACCCGGGGAAGGCACATCCGCCGTCTCGGACCGCCAGAGCGCGTCGCTGCTCCCTGCTTGCGGTGCGGCGGGTCTGCCCGTGTGCCAGCGGCACGCCGTGTTCGTCGAGCAGGATCCGGGTGACCTGGCAATCGCACGCGAGCATCCGGGCGGCATCGATCGACAATGGGCCCGCCCAGGGTTCGGTCGCATACCCGTGCTCGGGACTGTGGGTGAACAGTTCTTTCACCGCAGTGTTCGTCGTCAGATCTTTGATCGAGGCGGTGACCGTGACGTGCGGCTTCACCCCGCCCTCGACTGGGACGAGGCCGGCGGCCTCGACGAACTGCAACAGTTGATCGAACGCATCGGCGGTGCGTTTCGACGCCGGCCGATCATCTTTGACACCGTTGACTTCAGGCCTCGGCGCGGAAAGTGGGGAGAGCAGATGCCGCAGGCGGGCACCGGTGACGGCGTCGAACTCGCCTGTGATCACGACCCGGCCGTGCCAGGTGGTGGAGACGAACAGTTCGTTGCGTGAGGAGTCTTCACCCGGTGGTGGTCCGTCGCCGGTGTTGTAGAGATGTTCGAGTCGGCGGATCAGGGCCCGGACGGTCGCTTTCGTGGCGACCCGCTCGGAGGCATGCTCGATCAGGATGGTGCGGGCTTTCTCGAAGTCGCAGGGGTTCATGGTGCGGGGGTAGTGCTGGCAGAAGTAGGCGATCTGCCGTGCCTTCTCCGCATCCAACAGACCGGATGAATACGCTTCGCGTACTTCCGGTTCCAGCCGCAGTAGCCGTGCCAGCGATTCGATGCGGTGGCATTCACCGAGTTCGAGGTTGGTGGCGGCGCACAGCCAGTGTGCGGGGCTGCGGTAGCCGTGTTCTTTGACGGTGTCGCGTTCGACCATTTCGATGACCAGGTCGACGCGGTGTACCTGCCAGGTGTGGATTTCGGCGGAGACGGCGAGCGTCTCGGCCATGAGTTGTGTGTTGTCGAGTTTCCAGAGGTCCCCACCCATGATCAAACTATATCGAACTTACATTCGAGTTGCAAGGAAATTGGAACATGCATTCGATGTCGACCGTGATGGTCTCAGCTCCAACTCGAAGGTGCAGTGGGGACTTCCTACCGGTGGAGAATTCGGATCAGCACGATTCTAATTGCCTACCAACATAATTCAACGGAATTCGACAGGGGTAGCTATTGACCGGATGTCCGAATTGCCTTACAGTTCGAGGCGCCATCCAGAGCGACCGAGAGACCTGGCTCGATGACGTCGCAGCAACCCCCCGCTTTCGGGTGCGGGTGCTACCGCCGGGACCGATGGAGGTCGGAGATGACTAGCAGTATCGAGCGCGCTTCGTGGCGCCGCAGGCACATCGATCTGCGTCGCGGCGCGTCGTCGCGTTGTTGCTGAACGTCACCAACAACGCCGTTGCGCGTATGCCGCCATCGAAACCGGTTGCGGAATAACGACTTCCATTCTCCGTGAAAGGCATGTTTCGATGTCTCCTGTCCGCAGGAGGTCGGCGTGAGCGCGCCGACCGATATCCGCACCACCGACCCGGCCGCTGAGCGCACGGACGACGCAGACCTGGTGGTGGCCCGGACCTGGCACCCGTGGCGATGGGTGACCAGCGCCGCGGTGCTGATCGTTGTTGCGCAGTTCATCCACGGCCTCGCCACCAACCCGGGTTGGGACTGGCCGACCTTCGCTCGATACTTCACGGCGGAATCGGTTCTCTCTGCACTATGGATGACGATCAAGCTCACCCTGTGGGGGACCTTCCTCGGATTCGCACTCGGTGTGCTCCTCGCGGTCGGTAGGTTGTCGAACAACCCGGTTCTACAGGTTATTTCGTGGACCTACATCTGGGCGTTCCGATCCATCCCGCTGATCGTGCAGCTCCTCTTCTGGTTCAACATCGCGTATCTCTACCAAACCATGTCGGTCGGAATACCGTTCGGACCCGGATTCTTCGAATTCGAGGTCTCAGGAGTGATCTCGGGTTTCACGGCCGCGGTGATTGGCCTTGCACTCCACCAGGCTGCGTACTCGGCGGAGATCATCCGCGCCGGCATCATCTCCGTCGACCACGGGCAGATCGAAGCGGCCAACGCGCTCGGTATCCCGCGGCTGCGTCAGTTCTTCCGGATCGTGTTGCCGCAAGCGATGCGCTCGATCCTGCCGAATGCAGCCAACGAGGTCATCAGCCTGTTCAAGGGCACATCCATCGTCTCGACGATGGCGATCGCCGAGCTGTTCTACCAGGTACAGGTCATTTTCGGTCGCAGCGGGCGCGTAGTGCCGCTGCTCATGGTCGCGACCGTGTGGTACATCATCCTCACCACGGTGTTGTCCATCGTGCAGTACTACATCGAACGGCACTATGCGCGCGGCTCGGCCCGCGAGTTGCCTCTCACTCCGTGGCAGAAAGTCGTCACGAAATACCGCGAGATCCGCGACACCGGTGTCGGTGCACCCCGAGGAGCAACCCGATGACCGCCGCCGAACAGCGGACCGACTACGCCGTCGACGTGCGGGGAGTCCATAAATCCTTCGGATCGCTGAAGGTGCTCGAGGGCGTGGATCTGAAGGTCCGCAAGGGTGAGGTGACAGTCATTCTCGGCCCGTCGGGATCGGGGAAGTCCACGCTGCTGCGCACTCTCAATCACCTCGAGAAGGTCGACCGCGGCACCATCCGCATCGACGGTGAACTCGTCGGCTACCGTCGTCGCGGCGACAAACTGCATGAACTGCGCACCCGCGACATCCTCCGTCAGCGGGCCCGGATCGGGTTCGTGTTCCAGAACTTCAATCTCTTCCCGCATCTCACTGCACTCGAGAACGTCGCCGAGGCACCGCTTTCCGCGCAGAAGCGCGTACGTGCCGAAGTCGAGGTGGAAGCCCGGGAGTTGCTCGAGCGCGTCGGTGTGGGCGACAAGATCCACGCCTACCCGCGGCAGTTGTCCGGTGGCCAACAGCAACGTGTTGCCATTGCCCGGGCGCTTGCCTTGCAACCCAGCGTCATCCTGTTCGACGAACCGACCTCTGCTCTCGACCCCGAACTGGTCGGGGAGGTTCTCGAAGTGATCGAAGATCTCGCGAGCGGAGGATCGACCCTGGTGGTCGTGACCCACGAGATCGGCTTTGCGCGTCAAGTCGCCGACAATGTCGTCTTCATGGACGGTGGCGTCATCGTCGAGCAAGGCTCACCGGCAGCCGTTCTCGACCATCCGCAGCACGAACGTACCCGCACGTTTCTGTCCCGAGTTCTCTGATTTCCGGTACTTCAACCGGAAGATTCGACCACACCCCCTGGAAGGTAACGATGTTCGCTTCACCCCGTCGATCGAAGTTGCTGGTTTCGGCTATGACTGCGGTCGCCCTGTTGGGCAGCGCAGCCTGCAGTTCGTCCGACGCGGCCACCGACGCAGCCACCGACGCCGGCTACAACCTCACCGCCGAGCAGAATCGCATCACCACGGACACGGTAGACGAGATCGCCGCAAAGGTTCCGCAGGCGATTCGTGACCGCGGCACCCTCATCGTCACAGGCAGCGCAGGTACCGCCCCACCGCTGCGTTTCTACGCCGACGACGACACGACGATCATCGGTTCGGAAACCGACTTCGCGTACCTCATCGGCGATGTCCTCGACCTCGATATCGAACTCACGGCCGCAGACTGGGCGCAGAACTTCGTGCGCGTCGACTCCGGTGAGGCCGACGTGTTCATCTCCAACGTCACCGTCACGGAAGAGCGCAAGGAGAAGTACGACTTCGCCACCTACCGTCTCGACAGTGTCGCGGTCGAGGTGAAGAAGGACAGTGGAATCACCTTCGAGGGCTCGGAGGACATCGCGGGCCTGACGATCGGTGTCGGCTCGGGCACCAATCAGGAAGCGTTGCTCGTCGCATGGAACGAGCAGAACATCGCAGCCGGGCTCGAGCCTGCAGAAATTCTCTACTACCAGAACGCCGTCGACTACTTTCTGGCGCTCGGCTCGGGACGTATCGACGCGTACGTCGGACCCAACCCGACGTCAGCGTTCCACGTCCTGCAAGCGGGTGAGAGTGAAATCGCCGGAACATTCTCGGGCGCAGGCGATGAGCTGCAGGGCGAGATCGCGGTCCTGACGAAGAAGGACAACGGACTGATCGAGGCCATCAACGAGGCGCTCAACCACGTCATCGACAACGGAACCTATGCGGAGGTGCTCGAGCGATGGGGGATCAGCACCGAGGCCGTCGAAAGCTCGCGGATCAACCCGCCGGGTCTGCCCACGACAGCGTAACCGCGATGAGCAGAACCCGACGCCTGCAGATTCAGGCCGTGAAACAGGGCGATCCGCTGGCCGCTCCACTGCTCGATGAGCTGGCGGTGGAGTACAGCACTCGCTACGAGCGTCCACTCCAGGAGCAGGTCGAGTCCTTGACCACGTACCCGGGAGAGGAGTTCGCACCGCCGGACGGTGCCCTGCTCGTGGTCACCGAAGACGGTCGACCCGTCGCAGGCGGCGCTTTTCGCCGGTACGACGAGAGCACGGCTGAGCTCAAGCGAATCTGGACATCCAGTGAACACCGGCGTCGCGGGCTCGGGCGCATCGTCCTCGCAGAACTCGAAGCCGAGGCGGTGCTGCGCGGCTACACCCGCATCTATCTCACGACCGGGTGGCGCCAACCGGAGGCCGTCGGCCTCTACCTCTCGGCCGGTTACACCGCCCTGTTCGACCCGACGCGCCCGGCCGAGGAAATCGGCCCGCACCCATTCGAAAAGCATCTGATCCGAAAGGTGGAGTCCGCGTGAAATTTCTGCTCCTGAGCCTGATCACACACCACCCGGACCCTGTGACCGGAGAATTGCTCAGCCCCTCCGGCCGACTCCGTGAGGTTGTGAACACCGCAGTACTGGCCGAGGAACTCGGCTTCGAAGGATTCGCGGTCGGCGAGCGACACGAGCAACCGTTCCTGTCGTCGTCGCCTCCGGTGGTGTTGAGCAACATCGCGGCGCGGACATCGACCATCGAACTGTGGACCGGTGTAACGACACTGAGTCTGCTCGATCCGGTCCGCGCCTACGAAGACTATGCGACTCTCGACAATCTCTCCGGGGGTCGGCTGCAGCTGATAATCGGTAAGGGTAACGGCACAGCGCAGGCCGACCTGTTCCATGTCACGCCCGACGACCAGTGGGATCGTAACCGTGAGGGCTACGAACTCTTCCGGCTCTTGTGGGAGAACGAGCGGGTCACATGGGAAGGATCCTTCCGCCCCTCGCTCACCGGCGCGGTCACGGTTCCTCGTCCGCTGCAACCACGTCTGACGATGTGGCATGGCAGCGCTACGAGCCGCGAATCCGTGGATACCGCAGCACAGTATGGCGATCCGGTGTTCTCGGCCAACGTCACCAACCCGATCGAGCCCTACGCCGAACTGATCGAGTACTACCGCGACAGGTGGGTGGCATACGGGCACGACCCGTCGGACGCACGGGTGGGAGCGGGAACGGCGGGACTGTATGTCGCGCCGACGTCACAGGAAGCAGTCGAGCGGTTCCGGCCGTTGTTCGAGCAGCGGCTGCAGTTCGCGCGGGATTCCGGACTGCCGGTGGTCTTCGAGAGCGTCGAGGACTTCGTCGAACGCAGTTCCGCGCTCATCGGCAGCCCGCAGCAAGTGATCGACAAGGTGCTCCGTTATCACGAGCGTCTCGGACATGAAGTCATGCACGTGACAGCCGACCGAGGGGGGGCTGACGGCAGCGGAGCAGCGCGCGAGTCTCGAGCTTTTCCAGGCGGAGGTGGCTCCCGTGTTGCGGAAGGCGATTCCGCACCGTGAGCCCGCGTCGGTGCACTGATAGAACCAACCAGAGGCCTTCTTCCCGGAGACAATCCTGAAGTGGTGAATATCGGATCCGTTGCATCCATATCACCTGCGCTCGCGGGCAGACCGGACAGCGCGCTGCCGTCCTGTGCGGCGGGGTCGGGTGCGCAGTCGCGGATTCGGTGACGATAGTGGCCCTCGGCGTAGCACGAAATAGTTCGAATCGTGGTGAGGCGAATGGTTCGCTGCGGCCGAAGAAATGACTAACGTCGGTGACGACCATCCAGAGCGACCGAGAGACCTGGCTCGATGACGTCGCAGCAACCCCCTGCATCCGCGGGTGAGGGTGCTACCGCCGGGAACGATGGAGGACTGTTCATGACGCACGAAGATGTCGTGGTGACGTGGTCGTGCTTGCACATCGACCTGTGCCGGCACAGTGCTGACATCTGTTGACGGTCGACCCGTCCAACCTTCATCTCGCGGCATCGCTCCGGTTCGATGTCGCCGCTGTCATGTAGTGATCGCTGCCCTGCAGAGTTCGCTGTTATGTAGAGACCACGGAGTTCAGGTGTCCTTCTCGTTCATTCATGCATCCCATCGTGTGATTCCGGTAGTGGGTGTCGCTGCGATGCTGGTCGTCGGGTTGTCCGCGTGCGGATCGGAGTCGGCCGTCACGCAGGGTGGTGGTACCCCGCAGGCAGGGGGCACGCTCAGGTACGGCCTGTCGCAGGCTCCCACGTGCGCCGATCCCGCGCAGGCCGGCAGCAACCAGACCATCTACGCCGCTCGTCAGGTCGTCGACTCACTCACAGATCAAGACCCCGAGACCGGGCAGATCACGCCGTGGCTTGCCGAGAGTTGGGACGTCAACGAGGACTCCACACAATTCACCTTCCACTTGAAGAAGGGGGTGACCTTCAGCGACGGAACCTCTTTCACCGCTGAATCGGTGCGGGGCAACTTCGATTCCATCGTGAATACTCTCGGCGGGGTCAAGGCTCCGCAGGCCACCGGGTACCTCGCCGGTTACACCGGCACCACCGTGATCGACGAGCACACGGCCAGGGTCGATTTCTCGGCGCCCAACGCGCCGTTCCTCCAGGCCACCTCGACTCATCAACTCGGGTTCCTCTCTGCCGAGGACGTCGCGAAGAGCGCTGAGGAACGGTGTGCAGGCGAGTTGTCCGGCACGGGACCGTTCACGTATGAGGACTACCAGCAGGACCGGTCGGCAACGCTCGTCAAGCGCGCCGGATATGCCTGGGGATCGGAGGTCTTCGCGCACGACGGTGAGGCCTACCTCGACCGGATCGAATTCACCATCGTTCCCGAGTCCGGTGTTCGCACAGGTTCTCTTGCGTCCGGTCAGCTCGACGCGGTCTCCGATGCTCTTCCTCAGGATGCCCCGCAGATCGAAGGTGTCGGTGGCCGCATTCTCACCACGCCGAATCCCGGTCTCCCGTTCGGTTTCCAGCCCAATGTGAGCAGCGGCGTGCTCTCCGATCCCGCCGTCCGTAGCGCACTGATCCCTGCGATCAACCGCACCGAACTCGTCGACACGGTTCTCGGCCCCGACTTCGAGCCCGCGACAAGCGCCCTCGCCTCGGTGACACCCGGGTACCTCGCGGTGGACGCGGTCACCTACGACCCCGATGCGGCGGCGAGGATCCTCGACGACGCCGGATGGATTCCGGGCGAAGACGGTATCCGCGTCAAGGACGGGGAGAGGTTGAGTTTCTCGGTGCTGTTCAGCTCGGTGTTCGCCGGGAACCAGGCGATTCTCGAACTCGTCCAGCAGCAACTGCGGGAGGTGGGTGTAGACCTGCAACTCGATCTGGTGTCGACGCCAGAGACCACCGCCCGACAGAACACCGGAGACTACGACACGACGTACTACAACAGCACACGCGCCGATGGCGACATCCTGCGCACAGCGTTCGGTACCGAGGGCCGGAACCTCAACCAGCGTGGTCCGATCCCGGAACTCGACGACGTTCTCGCAGTACAGCTCACCGCGACCGATCCGGCGACCCGTAACGGCTACATCGAGGAGGCTCAGCAGCTCGTGATCGACAACGCCCTGTTCATTCCGACGGTCGAGTTGTCGCAGGCGATCGGTGCCGGACCGAAGGTGCAAGATCTGAAGTTCGAAGCGTCGGCACGCCTGCAGTTCTTCGACACCTGGCTCAGCGAGTAATCATGTTCGGCTACCTCGCTTCCCGCTTCCTCCAGGCCGTCGGCGTGCTGTGGGCTGCATTCACCGTTTCGTTCGGCGTGCTGTTCCTTCTACCGTCCGACCCGGTGAGTGTGATGGCCGGCTCCGACAACGGAACACCGGTCGACGCTGCCGCAATCGAGCAGCTGCAGGCGCGTTACGGCCTGGATCAGCCGGTGTGGGTTCAGTACTGGAATGCTCTGAGCAATGCAGTCCGGGGTGATTTCGGTATCTCCATCTCCACCGGCAGGCCGGTGACGGAGGCGATCGCCGACGCGTTGCCGAGCACCCTCGCCCTCGCGTCGTTCGCGCTGGTGTTGGCGGTGACATTCGGTACTGTGGTCGCCTTCTTCGCCACCGACACGCGTATCGGCTGGTTGCGGAACGTCTTGTTCTCGCTGCCTCCATTGGGTGTAGCTGTGCCCACATTCTGGATGGGACTCGTTCTGCTCCAATTGTTCTCGTTCCGTGTAAAGCTGTTCCCGGCGTTCGGTGAAGGTGGCATCGAGCATCTGTTACTTCCCGCGATCACACTTGCGCTGCCGACCGGTGCAGTCATCGCGCAGGTGCTTGCGGTGAGCCTGCAGACCACGGCGCGTCAGCCGTACATCGAGGCTGCCAGAGCGAAGGGGGCATCGAGGTGGCGCGTCCAGACGCGACACGCTCTGCGGCTGTCCAGCATCCCGGCCTTCACGATCGCCGGCGTGATCGTCGGCAATCTGATCGCAGGATCGGTTGTCGTGGAGACGGTCTTCTCCCGTGCGGGTCTCGGGCGCCTGACGCAGATGTCCGTGATGGCCCAGGACATTCCGGTGGTACTGGGCATCGTGGTGTTCGGTTCGGTCGTGTTCGTGATCGTCAACCTCGTTGTGGACCTGTTCTACCCTCTGATCGATCCGCGGATCGTCGATGGAAGACGCGGTGCCTCGGAGCGTGGCGAATCGGTACGTGGTGGGGCAGAAACGGACCCGGCGATCGACAAGGATCCGAAAGTGAGTGCCCATGTCTGACACATTGATTCGAGAGCCGGTTCGAGCCGGTTCCCCGGTCCGGGTAGCGACACCCGCGAAACCATCCGCCCTCCGCAGCGCGGTGAGAACCGTGCGGCGCAACTGGGTCGTGGTGATCTCCGCCGCCGTGCTGCTGATCGCCATCGGGTTCGCAGTGTTCCCGTCGTTCTTCGCGTCCGGCGACCCCCTGCAGGGCGTGCCCGCCGACAAACTGCAGG
The DNA here is from genome assembly GCF_042729855.1 of Rhodococcus sp. NPDC060090. Lineage (NCBI taxonomy): Bacteria > Bacillati > Actinomycetota > Actinomycetes > Mycobacteriales > Nocardiaceae > Rhodococcus > Rhodococcus sp. NPDC060090. The sequence continues at coordinate 33,962 of NZ_JBHWXB010000025.1, forward strand.
GACCGAGTCTCGCGCATTGGTTCGGCACCGACAACATCGGCCGAGACGTCTACACCCGAGTCGTGCACGGCGCGGCACTGTCGTTGACCGCGACACTGGTTGCAGTGGGCATCGCCATCGTGATCGGCTCGCTCATCGGCCTGCTCTCCGGTGCAGCCGGCGGCCTCGTCGATGCGGTTCTCATGCGGATCGTCGATGTGCTGCTGTCCATCCCCGCTTTGCTGCTTTCGCTCGCCTTGGTCACGGCTCTCGGCTTCGGCACTCTCAATGTTGCGATCGCCGTGGGTATCGGGCTTGTCGCGAACTTCGCCCGCGTCATGCGTTCGGAGGTCCTGCGGGTGCGTCACGCCTTGTATGTCGAAGCAGCTTTCGCCTCCGGTGTCCGCTGGCATACCGTGCTGATCCGCCATGTGCTGCGCAACGCGTACGCTCCGGTGATCGCGCTGGCAGCGGTGGAATTCGGAATGGCGGTCCTGGCCGTGTCGTCCCTGAGTTTCCTCGGGTTCGGTGCAGTTCCACCCACCCCCGAATGGGGTTCCCTGATCTCCGAGGGTCGCAACTATCTGGCCACCGCGTGGTGGATGACGACCTTGCCCGGTCTCGTCATCGTCGCCGTCGTTCTGGCTGCACACCGCATCGGTCATGCCGTCGACGATCGGAGTGGCCGATGAGCACACTTACCGCACCGCTTCTCGAAGTCGACGATCTGCGCGTCGCCTATGGCAGCGACGACGACCCGGTCGTGGCAGTCGACGGTGTCGGATTCACGGTCGCCCGCGGCGAAGTGGTCGCTGTGGTCGGAGAATCCGGTTCGGGTAAGTCGACGACCGCGCACGCCATCATCGGTCTGCTCTCCGGTAGTGGACGCGTGGTGGGCGGCACCGTCACGTTCGACGGGCAGCGCCTCGACACACTGCCGGAACGCGCCTTCGAGAAGGTACGAGGTGCGAGAATCGGCTTGGTCCCGCAGGATCCGACGACTTCGCTCAACCCGGTGATCCGGATCGGCGACCAGATTGCGGAGACATTGCGTATCCACGGGCTCGCGGACCGCCGGACCGCGAAACTCGAGGCGCTGCGCATCCTCGAGGAGGCCGGACTCGACAACCCGGAATTGCGAGCGAAGCAGTACCCCCAAGCCCTGTCCGGGGGGCAGCGTCAGCGGGTACTCATCGGGATTGCCCTGGCCTGCGGCCCCGACCTGGTCATCGCCGACGAACCGACGAGCGCACTCGACGTCACCGTGCAGCGACGCATCCTCGATCACCTCGAAGCACGCATTGCCGAGACCGGGGCCCCGAGCCTCACGGATACCGTACGGCCCGACCGCGTGCCGGCTGAACCGCTGCTCACCGTGACCGATGTGTCGAAGACCTTCCGGATCGATCGACGGACTTCGCTCGACGCGGTGCGGAGCGTCTCCTTCGAGGTTCCGCGTGGACGTACATTGTCGCTGGTCGGCGAGTCGGGGTCGGGCAAGTCCACCGTCGCGCGCATAGCGATCCGGCTCGAGACCCCCACCTCGGGCCGGATCCGGTTCGACGGCAACGACATCACAGGGCTTCGGGGACGGAACTTGCGGGCATTGCGCAGGCGGGTCCAGATCGTGCACCAGAATCCGTACGCCTCGCTCAAGCCGAAGCTGAAGATCCGCGACATCGTCGCCGAACCGCTCGGCGCGTTCGGCATCGGCTCGAAAGCCGAGCGGGCGATGCGCGTCGCCGAACTCCTCGACCAGGTCGCCCTGTCGACTGCGCACCTCGATCGCACACCGGCAGAACTGTCCGGTGGGCAACGGCAGCGAGTGGCGATCGCGCGTGCCATCGCACTGCACCCGGAGCTGCTGGTGCTCGACGAGCCTGTTTCGGCGCTCGATGTGTCCGTCCAAGCGCAGATCCTCGACCTGCTCACCGACCTGCAGAACGAGCTCGGGCTCAGTTACCTGTTCATCTCGCACGACCTGGCAGTGGTTCGGCAGATCAGCGACACCGTCGCGGTGATGCGATCCGGTGAGGTCGTGGAATTCGGCACCACCACAGATATTTTCGACAACCCACAGCACGAGTACACCCGAGTGCTGCTCGATGCTATCCCCGGGAAGGTTCGGCATGTCCGATAGTTCACAGTTCTTGTTGGCAATCGAGTTCGCGGGCACCGGTGCTCATCCGAGTTCCTGGCGCCGCGACGACTCCCGTGCCGAAGACCTCTTCGTCGCCCGCTACTGGGTCGACCTCGTCGGAAGTGCCGATCGTGCAGGCGTCGATCTCGCTTTCCTTCCGGACGACTTCGGCGTGGCGTCGACAGGAAGCGAAGTACGTGGCCGCCTCGAAGCGGTCGGCATCGCGGCACGGCTGAGTGCCGCCACCTCGCGGATCGGTCTCGTTCCCACCGCGACCGTCACTCATACCGAACCGTTCCATCTTGCCAAGGCGATCCAGACGATCGATCACACCACCGCGGGGCGCGCAGGGTGGGAGGTCGCGGTCACCGAGAATTCGGAGGCCACACGGTTGTTCGGTCGCAAGGAGACGCAGCAGGACACCGCCTCGCTGTGGGCGGAGGCGCACGAAGCCGCCGAGGTCACGGCTCGGCTGTGGGACAGCTGGGAGGACGACGCCGAGATCCGCGACGTGGCGACCGGCCGCTTCATCGACCGCGACAAGCTGCACTACATCGACTTCACAGGCGAGTACTTCTCCGTCAAGGGCCCGTCCATCACCCCGCGGTCGCCGCAGGGGCAACCGCTCGTCGCCGCGACCGTCGACGGCGAGGAGTCCTTCGAATTCGCCGTGGCGCGAGCAGATCTCGTACGCATCCGCGTGAAGAGCGCTGAGGAAGCCGCCGCGCTGGCCGTACGTCTTCGCGATGCGGCAGGTAGTCGTCCGATCCGGGTATTGCTCGATGTGGATGTTCTCCTCGCCGCCGACGAGGACGCCGCAGTGGCGGCTCTCGCAACGCTCGACGGTTGGACCGGCCAGACATACACGCCGGACACGGTGTTCTACCGTGGCGGCCCGGACGGGCTTCGCGAACTGATCGAGAGCCTGCAGGGTGTCGACGGCGTGACCCTCCGGCCCCTTGCGCTCGCATCGACCGTGCACCGGCTGGTCGACGATGTACTGCCCGCCCTTCGCCCCACCGCGGCGCCGACGCGGGGAACGCTGCGCGAGCGCCTGGGCCTGGGCCTGCCCGCCAACCGCTATGTCACGTCGAACTGAAGGAACGATGACCTTGTCCGGAAACGAAATCCGCAAGCAGATCCATCTGGCCGCCCATTTCCCGGGGGTCAACAACACCACCGTCTGGGCCGACCCTGAATCCAGGAGTCAGGTCGATTTCTCGTCGTTCGTGCACCTCGCCGAGACGGCGGAGCGCGGCAAGTTCGACTTCTTCTTCCTGGCCGAGGGATTGCGTCTGCGTGAACACCGCGGCCGTATACATGATCTCGACGTCGTCGGTCGTCCCGACACCCTCACTGTGCTCGAGGCTCTCGCCGGAGCCACCACCCACCTCGGGCTGGCCGGCACGATCAACACCACATTCAACGAACCGTACGAACTGGCCAAACAGTTCGCGACACTCGACCACCTCTCCGACGGCCGGGCAGCCTGGAACCTGGTGACCTCGTCGGACGCGTTCACCGGTGAGAACTTCCGGCGCGGGGGATTCCTCGAGCATTCGCAGCGGTACGTGCGGGCCGAGGAGGTCGTCGACGTCGTCCGGCAACTCTGGGACAGCTGGCGTGCGGGAGCACCGGCAATCGACCGGCAGAAGGGAACCTTCGCCACAGACACCGACATTGCGCCGTTCGATATCCACACCACCCAGTTCGACATCGACGGCCGCTTCGAAGTGCCGCGGAGCCCGCAAGGGCACCCTGTGTTACTCCAGGCCGGCGACTCGGACGAGGGCCGGGAATTCGGAGCCGCGAAGGCGGACGCCATCTTCAGCAGGCACGGCACCCTCGAGGAAGGGCGTGCCTTCTACACCGACGTGAAGAGCCGACTCGCGAAATACGGACGCACCTACAACGACCTGAAGATCCTTCCCGCCGCCACGTTCGTGCTCGGCGACACTCGCGAGGAAGCCCACGAGAACGCACGGCGTATCCGCCTGCAGCAGGTCGGTCCTCGGACGGCGATCGCGTTCCTCGAACAGGTGTGGGGCAAGGATCTGTCTACGTACGACCCCGACGGTCCGCTACCGGACATCGAACCCGAGGACAATGTGAACATCACTCGCGGGCGGGTCCGGCACGCGAAGGATCCACTTGCTGTCGCGAAGGAGTGGCGCGCGAAAGCGGTGGCAGAGAACCTGAGCATTCGTGAACTGATCATCGAGGTCACCGCCAGGCAGCAGTTCATCGGTACTCCCGCGGACGTTGCCGCCGAGATCGACGAGTACGTGCAGACCGACGCCAGCGACGGCTTCATCCTGGTTCCCCACCTGACCCCCGGTGGTCTCGACGAGTTCGTCGACAAGGTGGTGCCGCTGCTGCAGGAACGCGGCAGCTTCCGCACCGAATACGAGGGTACAACCCTGCGTAGCCATCTCGGGCTGCGTCACCCGCACAGCACGAGCGAAGGAGTCCGCGCATCATGACCACCACACTCGATCGGTTCATCGCGGAGTGGCAGCAGTGGCACTCCGAGCGAGAGGAGTCGTTGCGGCAGCCGCTCGGCTGGCTGAGCCTGACCGCGCTGTACTGGCTCGACGACACCGCCGCCGACTACGGAGACGTTCCCGGTTCCTGGTGGGTCGACGGTGACGCAGTGGTTCGGGAACTCGGCGGTGAGAGCACCGAATACCATCCGGTCGAGGGTGCACCCGGGGTCGAGGTGGAGTTCGATCGCGGACATATCGAGATCATCCAGCGAACAGGACGGTTCGCGCTTCGAATCCACGACCGGACCGCGCAGGCACTCACGTCCTTCACGGGGATTCCGACATATGAACCCGACCCAGCATGGGTGATCACCGGGGAGTTCACGCCGTTCGACCCGCCGCGCACCGTCACCACGGGCGCCGTGGTGGACGGACTCGAACACCACCACCGTGCGCTCGGTCTGATCCGCTTCGTGCACGATGGTGCCGAATACGAACTCGTTGCGTTCGGCGATTCGGAGGCATCGCTGCGCATCCTGTTCACGGACGCCACGAGTGGTGTCACGACGTATCCCGCCGCACGAATCCTGCAGGTCGGCGCGGTCGAGCGCGGGGTGGTCACCCTCGATTTAAACCGTGCCTCGAACCTTCCGTGCGCGTTCACCGATGCCGCGACCTGCCCGATCGCACCGTCGGAGAATCGCCTGCCGTTCGCTGTGGAAGCCGGCGAGCGCACTCCCCACGGAAGGGACTCGGGCGCATGAGTCCGTCGGATCCGACTCCGCTGTCGGTTCTCGATCTGTCACCGATCAGCGAGGGGTCGAACGCGCCTGCGGCGCTGCACAACACCCTGGACCTTGCACGGCGTGCCGAACACTTCGGGTACAAGCGCTACTGGGTCGCGGAGCATCATTTCGTCGCTGTCGCGTCGTCGTCGCCCGCTTTGCTGATCGGAGCGATCGCCGCCGCCACCGACACGATTCGGGTCGGTGCTGCGGCGGTGCAGCTCGGTCACAACACCGCGATCGCCGTCGTCGAAGCGTTCGGCACTCTCGACGCGCTGTACCCGGGGAGGATCGACCTCGGTCTGGGACGATCGGGGCAGAGGCGGGCCGAAGCGCTGAAAGCCGCCGACTCGCAGGGAGACGAGCCGGCGCCACGAGCCATCGAGATCCGGGACGGTCTCGTCATCCCCGCTCCGTTCCCGACAGCGAAGCTGCTCACGTCGTCGCGGCTGGCGTCGAGCCTGGCGGTGCTGCAGCAACCGGGTGCCGACGCCCCGAACTTCGCGCACCAGGTCGAAGACATCCGCGCCCTCCTCGACGGCAACTACAAATCCGCGGACGGAACGGCCCTTCACGCGAGCCCCGGTGAGGACGCCGATGTGGAATTGTGGGTGTTCGGTTCGAGCGCTGGGCCATCCGCGGATCTGGCAGGAAGATTCGGACTGCCGTTCGGCGCGAACTACCATGTCAGCCCAGGTACGACGGTCGAGGCCGTCGATGCCTACCGTGCGGCGTTCCGTCCGTCTCGGATCCTGGCGGAGCCGTACGTCGTCGTGTCCGCGGATGCGGTGGTGGCCGAAGACGATGCGACCGCACGGGAACTCGCATCGACCTACGGTCGTTGGACGCACAGCATCCGGTCCGGACACGGTGCAATTTCGTATCCCGATCCGAAGACGTCGCCACCTCTGACCGACCGCGAACGCGAGCTCGTCGACGATCGGTTGATCACCCAGTTCGTCGGGTCCCCGAGCGCCGTCGCGGAACGCCTCGAGACGTTGCGACGAGTGACCGGCGCCGACGAACTGGTGATCACCTCGGTGACACACGAGCACGACGATCGGATCCGTTCGTACGAGCTGCTGGCACACGAGTGGGGGATCGTCACGCCGCAGTAGCTATCCGATCGAGGTCGTCGCAGAGACCGACCCGTCCCCGGATCGCAGCCGCGCAGGAATCCCGGCAGGATCCTGCGGCACCTCGACGGTGCTCGCCCCCGTTGCGGACACGGCGTCGACCGCGTAACTGCCCGGACCCACGACCAACGCGACGTCACCGTAGCGGGAGTTCAGGTCGACTGCGGCACGGGTGTCGGTCACCGTCAGATCTCCGAACTTCGAATTTCCTTGGACCACAGTGCCGTAAGGTACGAAGATCTCGTATCGGGCGACGCAGGTGGGGCTGCCCACGGCGAACCTGTCGGGGCACCGCGCGCTGATCGTCAGGCCGGTCGCGTCGGTGTCGATGCTCTCCTCGGGCTTGTCGCCGTCGGTGAACTCCAAGGTGCGTCGGATCTCGATGTCGCCGCGGTCGGAGCCGATCACCTGTGCGCTCAGCGACGCGGTGGTGACACCGAGTTGTTTCGCACCCGCATCATCGAGATCGAGTGTGACGGAGGTGATCGCGCCGCTGTAGTTGTCGCTCCGCTGTTCCTGGCTCGTGGAACCGGCGGTGCATCCGGTGAGTACGAGAGTCGAGAGTGTCAGTGCCGCAACACCGGCAGAGAGAAGGGATTTCCTAGGTAGGTTTTCAACGACGGGCATGACGAATCTCCAGTACGAGTAGGGAGGCGGCGATCAACACAGCGCTGATGCCGAGGGAGAACAGGGGAGACGGGCCGCTGAGCGACCCGTCGGTGCGGAGCACGCCCATGACGTCGACGGACGTGACCCCGTTGAGAACGGCGTACCAGATCACCAGGTAGACCGCCTGGAATACACGTGCGCCCCGTCCGATCGACCCGATCAACAGCGCAAGGGCAGGGATCAACGCGGCACCCGCAACCCACGCGGCTACGCCGGTCGAGTCCAGTGCAAGGAGCATCTTCACCAGCGGGCCCACACCGGCGACGGCCGCAATGAGCACCCCCGCGCCCCACTCGGCGATGAGACGGATGCGCGGCGAGACACCGCACTCCACAAGGGGGTCGACGCCCTGTTCGTAGGTGAGCGTGCCGAGACGCGACCACAGCAACAGCGGCAGCAACCACGCGAAGAGTAGTGCGGTGCCGACGCGGTCAGCGGGAACCGCGAGGGCTGCGACCGTCACGATCGCAAGCGTGAGCCACCACCACCGCGACACGCTTCCGAGGTGAATGCGTACCTCGCCGATCAGCAACCCCAGGAACGCGTGTCCACACTCGGCCGGGGACAGTGTTCGCGGACCCTGTGAGAACGCCGGTGCAACGGGAGGCTCGACTGCAGATCCGACAGACGAATTCGAGGGAAGGTGTTGGTGCCGTGACGGATCGAACCGACCGAACCAAAAGGTAGGTAGGACGGCGACGAGCATCGAGGCCACGATCAATCCTGCGCTCGCGGCGATGAGAGTCGCGTCGATGTCCATTCCGGACCAGGTGAACTGGCCGAGCGCACTGGGTTCTTCGGTGAGCCCGATCGAGATCTCGTCGTCCATACCAGGGTGCTGTGCCGCCAGGTCGGCCTGGAACCCCGCGGTGGTCGTGCCGTAGATCAGCGGAAGTCCGGCAAGGAACATCGACGGATATACGAAGAACCACAGGATATTTCCCGAACCACCGCGCAAGAGTGGGATCGTCTCGAACACAACGGCGGCCGCCGCGGCCACGGTCAGGACCGGAAGACAGAACAGCACGAGCGGAAGCCAGAGCGCCGTCATGTCGAGGCTCGTGGATTCCCCGCGGAGAAGCTGCATCACGGGTGCGATCAGGGCGAGTGCGGCAGCCATTGCTGCCAGCACCAGCAGGTTGCTGAGGTACTTGCCCAGCAGATACATCGACGTACGCAGCGGGGATGCGGAAAGCGTTTCGCCTACGCCGGTGGAGATGTCGCGCGCGATGCTGCTGCGGACGACGTAGAATCCGAACAGCGGCAGCCACAGACTACCGATCATTGCGAGCATCATGCCGATGTACGCGCTGTCGTACACTCCCCGGAACGATCCGACCTTGACCATCGCGTACGTCGCGGAGGCGGGCGGGACTGCAACATACCCGAGCGCGACGGCGCCGAGCACCGTCACCAAGAACGCGGGACGCCGAGAACGATCCCGGAAATCTGCCATCGCGACGGCAGCAACGACGCTCGTCATCGGGTCACCCCGGCAGGTGTGATCGGAGTATGGACCGCACTGACGTACGCGTCTTCGAGGTCGGGTTCGACAGGGCGAGCCCCCGGAACCGGGGGCGTCTGCGCGACCGCACGGACACGCACGCCGTGTGATGTTCGGACTGTGCGGGTGATCGTCGCTCGTTGCCGGATATCGGACACGGCATCGATGGGCACGGTCGCTTCCCACACCAGACCGTCCGCGGAACGAAGGAGATTTTCGGGCGTGCCGCGCCGACGCAACTCCCCGGCGGTGAGGATCGCGATGTCGTCGGCGATCGCTTCGATGTCCGACACGATGTGGGTCGACAGGATGACGATCCGGTCGGTCGCCAGATCCCCGAGCAGGTTGCGGAACCGCATGCGTTCCTCGGGGTCCAGCCCGACCGTGGGTTCGTCGACGACGAGAAGCTCGGGGTCGCCCAGAAGCGCCTGTGCGATCCCGACGCGTTGGCGCATGCCACCGGAGAACTTGCCCACCGGCCGCGAGCCCGTGTCGGTCAGGTTGACGAGTTCGAGCAGTTCGTCGACCCGCGCCCGGGCCGACCGCGTGCTCAGGCCTTTGACGGCGGCGAGATATCGCAGGAACTCGCCGGCGGTGAGATTCGGATAGACCCCGAAATCCTGTGGGAGGTAGCCGAGGACGCGCCGAAGGGGCTCCGGTCGAGCGACGATGTCGGTACCGTTCCACGTGACCGTGCCTGCGGTCGGTCGGGTGATCGTGGAGAGGATCCGCATCAATGATGACTTGCCGGCTCCGTTGGGGCCGAGGAGGCCGAGGACTCCGGGCCCGATCCGCATGCTGACGTCGGTGACGGCCTGTTTGCCTCGATAGGTCTTGGTGACATTGCTCAGCTCCAGTTGCATGACTACAGCCGACCATTCGGCAGGCGGTGCGGTCACGGGGTCCACGCGGCGAATCGAAGGTGGTGCCAGCACCACCTTTCGGCTGCACCTCGCCTCATCCTCGGACCACGGCCGCGTCGATAAGCTCACTCGGGTGTCCTCCGATGAACCGACCACGGTGCTCACCGCCATCACACGGCGGCGCTTCCTTCTGACGGGATGGGTGTGGCGGTCGCTGGGATACTTGCTGACCACCGTCCCGATCGTGGGAGCGGTGGCGCTCCCGTTCGCAGCCTTGTGCGTTCCGTGGCTCGTCCTGGTCGTGTGGGCAGGCGACGGCATGTATCCACAACCGCTCGGCAGAGTGCTGTTCCTCGGTGTCCTCGGCGCGGTGCTGGTGTTCGGGCTCGGGCCGCTGGTGGCGATACCGCTGGCGACTCTGGAGCGAACGCGGCTGCGTCTGGTGAGCAGCGACCGGGCGCTCTCGGCTCACCGCCGTCCTCCCACTGCGGGTCTGTGGCCGTGGGTGCACACCCGCTACACCGAGGCTGCGACGTGGAGGGAACTCGGCTATACATTGCTGCTGCTCACCCTGGTCCCAGGGTTGCTGTTCCTGGGCGTGGTGCTCGTCGGGCTCATCGTGGTGATGGTGGTCGGCCCTCTGGTGGTGGGCGACGGCGACGAGGCAGTGGCACTCGGCTTCAGCCAGATCACCTCTGTCGATCAGGCGGTCCCTTACGCGATCGTCGGTGTGCTTCTGCTGCCGACGATCCCGTATGTCCTTGCCCTGCTCGCGGGCTTACACGGTGCGCTCGCCCGATCGTTGTTGTGCGGCGACGATGCGGACACGATTCACGCTCGGCTGGTCGAGGTCTCACGGTCCCGAGCCCGACTGGTCGATGCGTTCGAGGCGGAACGCCGCCGAATCGAGCGCGATCTGCACGACGGCGCGCAGTCGTTGCTCGTCAATCTCACTCTGCAGTTGGGCATGGCCAAGCTCGACCTCCCCCCGGATTCCGCCGCCGCGAAAAGTGTGTCGCAGGCACATGACCAGGCCAAGGATTTGATGGCGGAACTGCGGCAACTCATCCGGGGAATCCACCCCAGGGTGCTCACCGACCGCGGCCTACCCGATGCCCTACGTGAGTTGACAGAGGACTTCGCGGTGCCGGTCACAGTCACTGCGGATATTCCACAGCGCCCGTCTCCGGACGTCGAGGTCGCAGCCTATTTCGTGGTGGTCGAAGCGCTCAACAACATCGCCAAACACGCGGGTGCGACGGCAGTCGACGTGACCGCCCGACGCGAGGGGGATCTGCTGGTCGTCGAGGTCGTGGACGATGGCTGCGGCGGTGCGGATCCGGAGCAGGGGAGCGGTCTGACCGGCCTGGCCGACCGGGTCGCCGTGATCGACGGCAGAATGCTCTTGTCCAGCCCGCTCGGCGGGCCCACCGTCGTCCGTGTGGAGTTGCCGTGGATCGAGAATTGAGCGCCGTCCGCGTGGTCCTTGCAGACGACGGTGCGCTGCTGCGCGAAAGCCTCGCCGCGATGCTCGAACGATTCGGCTTCGACGTCGTGGCCTCGGTTCCTGATGCAGTTGCACTGGAATCGGCTGTCGCCGAGCACCGTCCGGAGTTGGTCGTGACCGATGTGCGGATGCCGCCAGGGTTCACCGACGAAGGGTTGCGTGCGGCAGTGGAATTGCGGCGCAGCTACCCAGGACTCGCCGTGGTCGCGCTGAGTCAGTACGTCGAATTGAGCTACGCCGACGAACTTCTGGGGGCAGACGTGGGGCGGGTGGGTTATCTGTTGAAGGACCGCGTCGTCGATGTCGAGGAATTCGTCTCCACGCTGCGTCAGGTGGTGGCCGGTGGCACTGTGATCGATCCCATGGTCGTGCAGCAATTGTTCCGTCGTCGGCGGGATCCGTTGGCGCAGTTGTCGCCGCGTGAACGCGAGGTGCTCGCCTCGATTGCAGAAGGGCATTCGAACGCTGCGATCGCCGCTCAGCTGTTCATCACGGAATCGGCCGTCGGTAAGCACGTCGGCAACATCTTCAGCAAATTGGTGCTGCCCCCGACCGACGACACGAATCGTCGCGTACTGGCGGTGCTCGCGTACCTGCGTCGGGATGAGCCCTGCTGAGCATTTTCGACGCCCGAATCATCCGAAATGGAAAGAATTCGCACAGTGCGCGGCGCCTACTACTAGGGTCGCTTCCAGTTGACTTGACCCGGGCGTGCCGGACGGGTTGAGATCGAACTCCGGTCGTCGGGGGGACGAGGAGCTGTATGCACAAGAGGACCATCGCTGCATTTGCCGCGGCGTTGCTGCTACCACTGTCCGGCCCTGCGGTCGGACATGCGCAACCATCGCCGCAGACTGCGGTGATCGATCGTGTCGAGAGCATCACCGACACTCGCACGGCGCTGTTCGTCTTCTCGCCTTCGATGGGCAAAGTCATCCAGGTTCAGGTGTTGCACCCCGCGTGGGACGGACCGCGCCCGACGCTGTACCTCCTCGACGGCGTCAGCGCGGGTGCCGAATCCGAGTACCGCGAAAGCACATGGACGCAGGAGACCGACATCGTCGACTTTGTTGCGGACAAGAACGTGAACGTGGTGCTTCCCGTGGGCGGAACCGCCAGCTACTACACGGACTGGCAGCATCCGGACCCGATTCTCGGAGTCAACCAGTGGGAAACGTTCCTCACCGAGGAACTCCCGCCGATCATCGACGCGCGGTTCAACGGCAACGGGACCAATGCGGTTGCCGGGCTGTCGATGGGCGCGACCGCAGCGATGATGTTGATAACCCGCAACCCGGAGCTGTACGAGGGCGTCGCCGCGTTGAGCGGTTGCCTCGACACGCAACAGGACTCGACCCGCAACTCGGTCCGTGCCACGGTCGTCTACAAGGGAGGCAACCCCGACAACATGTGGGGTCCGCCGGACGATCCTGACTGGGCTGCGCACGACCCGTACGTGCATGCCGATCAGCTGCGCGGCAAGGAAGTCTTCATCAGTACCGGCAATGGTCTGCTGGGTCCCCATGATTTCGCGTCGGTCGACGAACCGATGTCGACGGGCGTCCCCCTCGAGATGGGTGCCTTCGTCTGCACCCTCACGTTCGATCGCAGACTCCGCGATCTGCATATTCCTGCGACCGTCGTGTATCGCCCGTGGGGGACACACTCGTGGGGGTACTGGCAGGACGACATCAAGACGGCATGGCCCACGTTGGAAGATGCGCTCGGGCTCTGACCATCGGAGCGGACTGATCTCAGTGCACGCGTATGCGGTCGGTTGCCGGCGGCCGGGTCGGCGTCGGGCGCGACAGGAACGTGGTCAGGGCAGCGAGTTCCTCGCCGGCTCCGACGCGTGATCGCGCTTCGGTGAACACGGTGAATCCGTCGCTGCCGCCGGCGAGATAGTCGTTGACGGCGACGGAATAGGTGGTTTCGGGATCGAGTGGTGCACCTGAGAGGGTGATGTCGCGGATCCGATGCCCGGCGGGTGCGAGCCGGTCGAGGGTGTAGTGCAGATTGTGCGACGGCGCCAGGATCCGTTCGTGGGCGGCTCCGGCGGCGTCCGTCTGGAACTGCTGTTCGAGCACAGCTGTGACCTGAGCACCGGTCAGTTCGAGTATCTGGAGGAGATTTCCGAACGGCTGTACTCCGTAGGCCTCGCCGTAGGTGACGACACCGCTGTCGTCGAAGTGCAGGTCGCCGCGGAGCCCACCCGGATTGGTCAAGGCGATCTGCGCTCCGAGCGGTGCGGTCGCGGCAAGCTGGGCGTCGGCGACGAGATTTCCGAGCGACGATTCGCCGCTGGGGGACTGGTCGCGGGTGATGTCGGCTGCGATGCGCCCGACCTCCTGCGCGGCCGTGTCGGAGGACCTGTCGGCGACCCGGGCCACGAATTCCTCAGTGCGCGGATCCGGTGTGATGTCGTGGGTGATCACCTGGTTGAACGAGACAGTCCGGTCGCGCACGACGTCGCGGGTCGCCCGGTCGATCGTGAGATCGGCGACAGAGAGGATCCGCCCGTGCGAGGCGCCCTGCAGGACCGTGCGCTGTCTTCCTGCAGGGTCGGGGTAGCTGCAGTTGAACTGCCCGTCACCGTCGGACGTGACGATGAGATCGACGAGCGGGGAGACGGTGGTGGTGACCTCTTTGGCGCGACCGCTGTCGAGACTGCACGGATCGGTTCCGTTTCCGGCGGCGATGTCACCCTTGTACAGCAGGATGATGGAGCGGACCCCGAGCGCATCGAGGGCGTCGGCAGTGCGGTTCACCGCCTCGATTTCGTCGCCGAAGTGGAGATCCTCGATCGCGTCGCTGCGAATGTATTCGGGGGTGTTGCGGGGCAGGACGCCGATCGCGCCGACGGGGATTCCGTCGACATAGCTGATATCGAAGGGCAGTGCCGCAGGCGCGCCGTCGACGTTCGTGACGTTGGCCCCGAGGAAGGGGAATTTCGCGCCTTCGTACGACTCGGTGAACCGACAGCCGTCTTCGGGATGACATCCACCGTCGCGCAGTCGCTGCAGCTCCGCGAATCCGTTGTCGAACTCGTGGTTGCCGAGCGCTGCGGCCGTCACATCGAGATCGCCGAGGAACTCGATGGTCGGTTCGTCATGGAACATCGCCGATTCGATCGGCGACGATCCCCACGAGTCACCCACTGCATACAGCAGCGAGTCGTCGGCCTGTCCGCGGAGTTGCTCGACGTACGCCGCGAGATAGGCGGCGCCGCCTGCAGGAACGGACTGGCCGTCGGAGCGGACCACCTCGCTGCGCGGCTCTTGTGGTGGCAGTAGGTTGCCGTGGAGGTCACCGAAAGTGATCAGACGTAGCGGGACCGTGTCGGGAGGTAGTGCTCCGGCCTGTCCGATGGCGGTAGCGGCAACCACGGCGACCGTCGCGATGGCGGACAGGGCACGACGCAGTGCCGCGTATCCACCCATCCGTTCCCCCGTATTCGTCCGGTCAGCTCAACCGGTCGAGTCTGACAGCACCGGATAACGTGCCCGATACCCGGCGATAACGGTTGAGTCTCGCGATGTTCATGCGACGCCCGCGATCTCCCGACCGGCACCGGTCGCATAGGTCAGGAACAGGTCGTTCTCGTGTGGATCGCCGATCGAGACGCGGGTTCCTTCCCCCGTGAAGTTGCGCAGGATCACACCGGCCTCGGCGGCGGCGGCCGTGAAATCTGCCGATGTGTCGCCCAGGGGAAGCCACAGGAAGTTCGCTTCGCTCTGCGGCACCGGGTAGCCGGCTTCCATCAGTGCGCCACGCACACGTTCACGTTCGGCGACGACACCGTCGGTGCGTGCGAGCAGTTCGCCCGCGGCCTCGAGCGACGCGATCGCGGCTTTCTGTGCGAGCGCGTTCACCGAGAACGTCGTGTGCACCTTGCTCATCGCGACGATGATGTCCGGGTCGGCGACGGCATAGCCGACCCGCAGACCTGCGAGGCCGTAGGCCTTCGAGAAGGTCCGGAGCACCACGACGTTGCTGCGACCGGCCGCGAGCGCCATTCCGTCCGGTAGGGCTTCTCCGGGGACGTTGCGCATGTACTCGAAATACGCCTCGTCGAGGGCGACGACGATGTTTTCCGGGACGGCGTCGAGGAACTGTTCGAGCTCGTCCTTGCTGAGGCATGAGCCCGTCGGGTTGTTCGGGTTGCACACGAAGATCAGTCGGGTGCGGTCGGTGATCGCGGCGACCACGGCCTTCAGGTCGTGGCCGTGATCGGGGGTGTTCGGCACAGGCACCGCAGTGGCGCCCGCAACCGCACAGACCACGGGATACGCCTCGAACGACCGCCACGAATAGATGACCTCGTCGCCCGCATTGCAGGTGATCTGCACGAGTTCCTGGCACAGACTGACCGATCCGCATCCCGCAGCGATGCGGTCAGCAGGCACATCGAGACGTGCCGCCAGCGCGGCGATCAGCGATGCGGAGCCGTTGTCGGGATACCGGTTGACGGTCGCTGCTGCCTCGAGGATCGCGTCGCGAACGCTGGGGAGGGGACCGAGCGTCGTCTCGTTGCTGGCGAGTTTGACCGCGTTCGGAACAGTGCGTCCGGGAACGTAGGCGGGGATCGATGCAAGGTCGGGGCGAGTACGCGGAGTCACCAACCGATTATGCTCCCGAAGTTTGCATGCGCGACTCCGATGGTCGTGCCATGGTGGAGACCATGCCGGAAATCAGCAAGGTTGCTGCGCCGTTGGTGGGGGGTGCGGGTGAGCTGCCGCTTACCGTGGTCCGTCCGGATGTCAGTCCCCGCGGGTGCATCGTCCTGCTGCACCGCGCACGCGTGTTCTCGCCCACGCTCCTCGAGTTCATGCAGGCGTTGGCCGACGAACGCTGGTTGATCGTGGCGCCCGACCTCCACAGTCGGGGTCCGGGATCGGATGAGGCAGCCCTGTTCGCAGAGGCGGCCCGCGTGAACGCCGACGCCACGTTCGCGTGGATCGAGAACGCAGGCATCGGAATGGACGTGGTCGGCCTCATCGGCTTCGACGAGGCAGGTACCGCGGCGATGTGGGTCGGGACCACGCGTCCCGTCGGCGCGGTTGTGAGTGTCGCGGCGCCGGGCATCATCGAGTCGCTGCGGCCCGTCGTCCCGCCGCTCGTCGATCTGGTGCGGTCGCTGCGCGCGCCGTGGTTGGGCCTGTACGGCATCGACGACCCGACCACTCCCCGGCAGGACATCGAGCAACTGAGCGACTCCGCGGCCAAGTCGGATGCGCCGACCCTCGTCGTGACCTACGACGGCCTCGAGCATCGTCCCGACGAACCGCCGGCGACGCACTCGGCCGTCGACCCGGATGAAGACCCGCGGGAGGCTGCGATCGTCGACGCGAGGCGAAGAATCTTCGATTGGTTCGACAGTAACCTGCGTTGACCAGGTGTTTTGCTTTTCTGTGGCGGGGTTGTGTAATGTTTTGCCCCGGCGGTTCGAGAGAATCGAAACCCCGCAAGGAGGCGTGCCAGAGCGGCCGAATGGGACTCACTGCTAATGAGTTGTCCCCCTTACAGGGGACCGGAGGTTCAAATCCTCTCGCCTCCGCCACGATGGTGTAGCGTCACCGTCGACAGAAAACTGAATACCTATGCGCCCGTAGCTCAACGGATAGAGCATCTGACTACGGATCAGAAGGTTAGGGGTTCGAATCCCTTCGGGCGCACACAGAAGATCCCCTCGTCGCATTCGCGGCGAGGGGATCTTCATGTTGCAAGCTGTGGTGCCTACTTCGTGAACTCGGAAACAATCTTCTCCGCGAAATCCTCGATCGACGCACGGTAGTGCTCGGCGGTCCCGCGTAGATGGTCCTGGTCGCCGGAGTGCGTGCGCTCCCAGTTGGCCCACGGCGACACCATGACGCCCGTGACGCCGATCTTCTCGGCCTGCTTGTACAGCTCGAGGGACGGGGTGTCGCGCAACCCCATGATGAAATCGAACGGTTCGTTCTCACGGCCGTACTCGCGGCGGAGTTCGTTGATGCGGTTGATCCACTGCTCGGCGTCTTCGAGTGTGTAAGCGGTGCCGACCCAGCCGTCGCAGTAGCGCGCGGCACGTCGCAGGGCCGCCTTCGATTCGCCGCCGCAGAGGATCGGAACCGGCTCCGGCGGATGGGGCTCGATCATCATCTCGGGAATGTCGTAGTACTCGCCCTTCCACGACACCCAGCCGCCCTTCCAGAGTTCGCGTAGCGCCTGGATCATCTCGTTGAGTCGAGGTCCCCGGTTGTCGAAGTCCTGGCCGAGCAGTTCGAATTCTTCGCGCATCCACCCCGCGGACAGCCCGATCGCGACGCGTCCGCCGGCGATCGTCGCAGCGGTGCCGATCTGTTTTGCCACCTCGATGATGGGGCGCGAGGGGGCGATGTAGACGTTGTTGCCGAAGTGCAGGTTCTCGGTGACGGCAGCCATGGCGCCGACCAGGACCCAGGCGTCCGGCCATTCGGTGTCGGCAGGCCAGAACATTTTTCCGCTCTCGTGGCCCGGGTAGACCGTTTTCATTTCCTTGGGGAAGACGAGGTGGTCGGAGATCAGAATGCCGTGGAACCCCGCTTCGTCGAGCATTCGTGCGATCGCAGGCATTTCTGCGGTCTTCATGAACGCTGTGCCGCTCCAGAACTTCATGTACTCGGCTCCCTGTGTCGGATGTGTCCACCTGGCAAGATGAGAAATCTCCGTGATGAGAGTCACTATAGGTGGATTTGAGAATGAAGTTCTACATCCCGGGGGTGCCTGGAGGTTACGTGAACGCTGGGTCGCGCCCATCCGGTCGGTCGCATCCGTTTCTGCATTCACAGATTTCCTGTTGACGTTCGGGTACGCGCGCCAGTAACCTCCGTTTCATCCTGAAAAGTTAACGGAGATTCGCACCAAAGCGGTTGCGGCGAGCGACCCTGCTGGGAGACAACATGGAACTTGCGTGGTCAGCGGCCGAAGCCGCCTTCAGAGACGAGGTCCGCTCGTTTCTCGACGATAGGCTGACACCCGAATTGCGTCGTGCAGGAACGCTTGCGACGAGCGTGTACTCCGATCACGATGCGAGCATGGAGTGGCAGCGCATCCTGCACGAACGTGGTTGGGCCGCTCCCTCGTGGCCCGTCGAGCACGGAGGCTGTGATTGGACGCAGACCCAGCACTACATCTTCGGCCGCGAATCGGTCCTCGCCGGCGCTCCGACGCTGTCGCCCATGGGCATCCGGATGGTCGCGCACGCGATCATCGCGTACGGAACCCAGGAACAGAAGGACTTCTTCCTCCCCGGGATCCTCACCGGTGAGGTGTTCTTCTGTCAGGGCTACTCCGAACCGGAGTCCGGGTCGGATCTGGCATCGCTCACGATGGCGGCGCTCGACGACGGCGACGACCTCGTCGTGACCGGCAGCAAGATCTGGACGACGCACGCCACCGAGGCGAACTGGATGTTCGCGCTCGTACGCACGACGAAGTCCGAGAAGAAGCAGCACGGAATCACGTTCGTGCTCATCGACATGACGACGCCGGGCATCGAGATCCGACCGCTCGTGATGACCTCCGGTGAAGAAGTGCAGAACCAGGTCTTCTTCGACGAGGTTCGGGTGCCCAAGAGCAACGTCCTCGGCAGTATCGACGGGGGGTGGTCCGTCGCGAAGTACCTGCTCGTCTTCGAACGCGGTGGTGCAGCAGCGGCACCGGCCCTGCAGGTGATGGCCGAGAAGATCGCGACCGCCGCAGCAGAACAACCAGGCCCGGCAGGAGGCACACTCATCGATGATCCGGCGTTCTCCGCCGCACTCGCCGAAGCGCGCATCCGCACCGAAGTCCTCGAGATTCTCGAATACCGCACGCTGGCCGCATTGGCGGCGGGCAAGGACCCAGGGCCGGCGTCGTCGATGCTCAAGGTGCTCGGCACCGAGCTCAGTCAGACACTCACACGGCTCACGCTCGAAGCCGCAGGCCCCCGCGGCCGCGTCTACCAACCGCACGCGACCAAGCCGGGCGGTCCGGTCGCAGACTTCGTGCCCCCGAGCGACGACTACCTCAGCGGCGAGGAGTGGCAGGCGGTCGCACCGCTGCGCTACTTCAACGACCGCGCCGGCTCGATCTACGCCGGTAGCAACGAAATTCAGCGAAACATTCTCGCCAAAGCAGCATTGGGGCTCTGATGGACTTCGGTTTGAGCAAGGAGCAGGAGCTCCTTCGTGATTCGGTCGACAAATTCCTTGCGAACCGGTACGACCTGGCCCGCAGCAGGAAGGCCGCGACCACAGGTGTGGGATGGCAACCGGAAGTGTGGCGCGCATTCGCCGACGAACTCGGCATCCTCGGCGCGACCCTCCCCGAAGACGTCGGCGGCATGGGTGGCGGCCCCGTCGAACTCATGGTGGTCGCGGAAGCGCTCGGCCATGTGCTCGTCATCGAACCGTACGTCGACACGGTGGTTCTCGGGGGCGGTCTTCTCGGCCGCGCAGGGGGCGACCGCGCGAAGTCCGTCCTCGAGGCCATCGCGGAAGGTCGAGCCGTCACCGCGTTCGCTGCCACCGAGCCGACATCCGGATACGTGCTGCACGACGTCACCACGACCGCGCGACGCGACGGCGACGAATGGGTGCTCGACGGCGCCAAGATCGTCGCCGGGAGCGCACCGCTGGCCACACATCTTCTCGTCACCGCACGCACCGAGGGCGGGCGCCTGGACACCGACGGGATCTCGCTGTTCCTGATGGACTTCGACGCAGCGAGCCCGCCCGCCGGAGTCGAGGTGCACTCGTACCGGACAATCGACGACCGGCGTGCCGCCGATCTCGAGTTCACCGGACTGCGGTTGCCCGCCGATTCGTTGCTGGGCGAGCAGGGTCGGGCCTGGAGTGCGATCTCCCGGACGGTCGACGAGGCGATCACCGCCGTCGCGTCCGAATCCGTCGGGCTCATGCGCAAGGTGCTCGCCGACACCGTCGAGTACTGCAAACAACGTCAGCAGTTCGGCCAGGCCATCGGTAGCTTCCAGGTCCTCCAGCACCGCATGGTCGACATGTACATGGAGCTCGAGCAGGCCGTTTCCGCGGTGTACCTGGCGGTACTGCACCTCGACTCCGACGACGCCGACCGGGCACGTGCCGTCTCGGCAGCGAAGGCGACGATCAGTCGCGCCGCCCGGTTCATCGGCCAGAACGCCGTCCAGCTGCACGGCGGTATGGGCATGACCGAGGAACTCGCAGTCGGGCACTACTTCAAGCGCTTGACGGCTATCGAGTACGAGTTCGGCAGCGCAGAACAGCACATCGCTCGATACGCAGAACTGACCAGGGCATAGGTACGGAACGGCGGCCGACCGCGACGGCGCTTCCTCACTCGAGGAAAAGTTGGACGCGGTCGGCCGCCGTCGTCGCGTCTTCGTGTTCCCATACCCGCACGACGGTCCATCCGGCGTCGGTCAGTCGCGCGTCCGTATCGCGGTCGCGTCGAACATTCGCTGCCAGTTTCTCGTCCCACCACTGTGCGTTGTTCTTCGGTGCGGTCGCGTGCAGAGGACACCGATGCCAGAAGCATCCGTCCACATAGACCGCGACGCGTCGCCGGGGGAAGACCAGATCGGCACGTCGTCGCATGCCGGTAATCGGAGCGCGATCGACAAAGAACCGCAGCCCCCGTCGATGCAGTTCCCGGCGCAGGGCCATTTCGGGTGCCGTGTCGCGCCGACGCTGCCGGCTCATCCGTGCGCGGGTGCGCGGATCGGTGGAGGGTCGGTCGGACGACGCCATACGGATTCCCTGTGCTCGTTGTCTATGCCGCGACGATCGGGAACCCGCCCATGCGGTCGAGATGGTTCTCCACGTCGTCGAGGAATCCGGGAGGAAAACGCAACGTGCCAGAGCGTGCCCGGCGCAGGAACCCTGCGGTGGCTCTGGCCGACAGCAACCGTGATTCTTCGAGGAATCCGCCCAGGTCCTCGTACGGAGCGTTGACCGGCCACAGCGATTCGTGGACGCGGAACGTCTTATCCTGCACACCCCAGGCCGCGCTCGGCCAGGAATCGCCCGGTGCCATGGGCGTCTCGTGATCGGCGGAGTACTCGACCTGGTGGCTGAGCCGATGGCCCACCCACGACGCCATCCGCACGCTCACTGCGTTGCCGACGAGCCGCCACCGGTGCCCGGGCCGGACGCCTGCGGCCTGAACGGCCGGTGCCGTCCAGTCGGGATCGAAGCCCTGGAGTCGTTCGGAGTCGATCAGCCCGGGGGTGACGATCTCTCCTGACGGCAACCGCACCGCCGGAGGGCTCGCGATACCCAGGGTCGAGCCGCCCTTCAACGTGGGGACTGCATTGACCGCCCAGCCCAGGCCGCGAACACCCTCGGTCCAGTAGAAACCGCATGGATAGAGGTCGGGATTGCCTTCGCTGGGCATGCCGGCGTCCTCGCCGAACAGCACGGTGCGGGGGTCGTCGGTACGGGAGGCAACCATCAGAACGCGCTGACGGCGCTGGGGTAGACCGAAGGCGCGAGCATCGACGACCCGGTAGGCCCACGCGTAGCCGAGCTCACCCAACGCGTCCGTGATGTGTCGCATCGCAGCGCCTCGTCCGAGCTGCAGCATGAAGGGCACATTCTCGATGACCAGCCAGCGGGGACCGTTCTTTCTCTTCACGAGGCGGAAGACCTCGTCGACGAGGCTCGACTTCGACCCGGTGATGCCCGCCGTCCGCCCGGCCTGGGACAGGTCTTGGCAGGGGAATCCGGCCGCGACCAGTTCTGTGTTCCGAGGGAGAGAGCGGAGGCGTGTCACATCGGGATGTAGAGGAATCTCGGGAAACCGGGCACCGAGGACGGCTTGAGCTCCGGGGTCCACCTCGCACAAAAGTTGGGTGTTCCAGCCGTGCTCCGCCAGCCCCAGTTCGAGGCCGCCGATACCGGCGAACAACCCGACCATGTTCCCCGTCGACGTCACGGCACCCTTCCTCGATCGGCTCAACGGAGAACGTTACTCGAGAGTTGTAGTGATCCGTGAGTCGACGCATGAACACGGTGCCGTACAGCGATGAAGTCCCTCCCGGCGCTCATGTCCTTCGCTTACGGTGATTCCGTGGTTGCACAACACGCCGAACCCCCACTCGTGGTGATCCGTGGTGCTTCGGGGTCGGGTAAGAGCACGGTGACCAAGGCGCTACGGCACCGCTTCGGTAAGGCGGAGTGCGCGGTCGTCGCCCAAGACAACGTCCGTCGCACAATTCTGCGTGAGCGCGATGTGCCGGGAGGTTTCAACATCGACCTCATCGAGATGATCGCGATGGAATGCATGAAGAGGGGGCGGCTGACCATCATCGAGGGGATTCTCGACACCGACCGGTACGGCGAGATGCTCGAGCGACTCATGACGTCGACCGACCGGCCCTTCTTCTATGCCTTCGACCTGTCGTTCGCGCAGACCCTCGACCGGCATGCCACGCGTCCGGAGGCGGCCGAGTTCGGTCCTAAGGACATGCGCACCTGGTATCGAGAGCACCAGCCGCTGCCTTTCGCCGCGGAGACCGTGTTCGACGTGTCCTGGTCTGTGGAAGCGGTGGTGGGCCGTATCTACGACGACCTGCGGTCCACCATCGGCCGATTCGGTGCCGATGACGGCTGCGCTTCCGGGAGAAAACTCCTTTGACCTGGCGATTTGGTGTTCCCGCGAACCGTCGCGTAACTTAATCCAGGTCAGAGCGACACGGACACCGACCCGGACCGCAAGGTCAGGGAAAACGAGGTTGGACGCAGGCGCCTGAATTTCACTGGTACGAAACCTTCTGGTAAGGTTTCGCACCGCCCCTGGTTCCGAACAGAACACGGATTTGCGTCCGTGAGTGAAACGAACTAGGCTGGAACAGTTGCCCCGGAACGGGCCGGATGTGAAAATCCGGTCGGTGATGGTGTGTGCGTGTTCTTTGAGAACTCAACAGTGTGCCGATGAATG